>JAYUSX010000397.1:0-3249 GCA_043755475.1 Actinomycetota bacterium | reverse complement strand
TCGAGTCGAGCGAGACGCGGGCGACCGATCGTCTGCTCGAACTCGAAGCGCGGGTGAAGGAAGAGCAGGGCCAGAAGATCGCCAACGTCGAAGCCGCCGTCGGTCGCATCGGCTCGGGTTTCGACGACGCGATGATCGCCGTCTCGCAGCGTGTGCTGGAGCTCGAGAACAAGTTGCTCGATCTCGACGATCGAATCGTCGAGATGAACGAGCGGCTCGGGCAGGTGGACCAGGCCGCGCTCGACGAAGTGCGAGCCGAGATGTCGCGAGCCGTCGGCGAAGCGATGCTGGTGCGCATCGAGCTCGATCGAGTGGTCGCCAACGTCGACGAGAAGGTCGACAAGCAGACCATCCGCATGTCGGAGATCGAAGGCCTGCTCAGCGATCAGATGGATGTCAGCACTGCGGTGCAGCTCGAACGAATCGACGAGCTCGAGCGCCAGGTGGAGATGCTCGACCCGAGTCAGTTCGTGCGGGCAGCCAACGGCGGCGCACAGCCCGCTGCGCCACACGATCCCGGCGCGATCCCCACGCTCGACAGCTACAACAACCGCAGCTCCGATGCAGGAACCAACGCCGGCGATGCCGGCAGAGAACCCGGCACTGACACCGGTTCTGACACCGGCTCGGTTCCGACCCTCGATGACGGCCGCACCACTGTGCCGACGATGTCACTCAACCCACGCCTTCCAGGCGCCGATACCTCAGGTCAGGAGACGCTCGACCCCGAGAGCTCGTTCACGTCGCACTAGCGACAACGAGCACGACACGGCGGATCGAGGGACGGGCACATGGCACTCTTCAAGAAGGACACCGGACAAACGGACTCAGGGTCGGGCGGCGTTGCTGTCGCGACGCGCGAGAAGGCCGAGCCCGTACCGGGACCGCACGCTGCTGAATGCATGAAGATGGGCCAGCTGCTCGTCGACCGTGAGCAGCTGACGACCGATCGTCTGGCGCTTGCCCTGCAGCAGGCGAACGGCGACGCGCTCGTGTTCACGGACGTCGTGTCGGCCAAGTATCAGGTCGGCCGTCAGGACCTCGCCACGGTGATCGCCGAAGTGTGGGGCGTGGTTGCCGCAGACACCAAGGCAGTCGAGTTCAACCCCGAGATCGCTGCGTTGGTGACCGAGCAGACTGCTCGCCAGAACTGCGTGGTGCCGATCGCGGAGGAGAACGGCACGGTCGTCATGCTGTCGGCCGACCCGTCGCCGCTGCGACGTGAGGCCGTGGAGCACCTGGTCGACAAGCCGATCCGCTGGATGTCGGCCGACCCTCAGACGATTCGTACCTTCATCGACCGCAGCTACCGCGCCGATGCCGATATCGACCGGTTGGTACAGGCCTTCGAAGGCTCCGACGACCAGAAGAACCTGGCGACCACCGCTGCGGAGGTCGCAACCGACGACCAGGCTCCGATCGTCCAGTTGGTCACCCGCATCGTCAGCCAGGCGATGCGCGACCGCACGTCGGACATCCACGTCGAGCCGCTCGACGATCGCCTGCGCATCCGGTTCCGCATCGACGGTCACCTGGTCGAGGCGTTCAACCTCCCCCTCGGCGTGCACGCCGCGCTGACGAGCCGCCTGAAGATCATGAGCGGCATGAACATCGTGGAGAAGCGGCGTCCGCAGGATGGCCAGTTCTCGATGACCATCGACGGCAAGGACGTCGACGTCCGCGTCGGTTCGGTCGCCACGGTGTGGGGCGAGAAGATCGTCATGCGAATCCTCGACAAGAGCAGGTCGTCGATCGGGCTCGATCAGTTGGGGTTCCCACGCGAGACCTATCTGCACTACTCGAAGTTGATCCACGCGCCGTTCGGCATGGTGATCTGCGCAGGCCCCACCGGTGCAGGCAAGACCACCACGCTGTATGCGTCGCTGTTGGAGATCAACTCCTCCGGCAAGAACGTCACCACGGTGGAAGACCCCGTGGAGTACGTGTTCCCCGGGATCAACCAGATCCAGACCAACGAGCAAGCCGGCCTCACGTTCGCAACGGGTCTGAAGGCCATCTTGCGTCAGGACCCCGACGTGATCCTCGTCGGTGAGATCCGTGATGCCGACACGGCGCGCATCGCCATCCAGTCGGCCCTCACCGGTCACTTCGTGCTGTCGTCGCTGCACGGCACCGACAGCGTCGCCGCGCTGCACCGCTTCCTCGACATGGGCATCGAGGCCTTCCTCATCGCGTCGTCGGTCGTCGGCGTGATCGGTCAGCGCCTCCTGCGTCGCATCTGCGATTCGTGCCGCGAGCCGTACACCCCCGGTGCCGACGAGCTCGCCGTCTTCCGCCAGCACAGCGGTGGCAGCGACAAGCAGAACTTCATCCGCGGCGCCGGCTGCAACTACTGCGCCGGCACCGGCTACCGCGACCGCATCGGCGTGTACGAGCTGTTGCGGATCACGCCCGAGCTCCGCCGACTGATCGTCGGTTGGGCCACCACCGAAGAACTGCGTCGTCTCGCCGTCGCCCAGGGGATGCGCACCATGCTGCGCGAAGCCATGGCGCTGGTCGAAAACGACGTGACCACCATCCCCGAAGTCGTCAAGACCCTGTTCGCCAGCTGACCCCGCAACGACTGTTCAGCATCGCCACAGCACCGCCATGACATCGCAACACATCGCCACACATCGCCAGGAAACATCGAGGTAGGTAGACCATGCCCAAGTTCTCATACGCAGCAATCGATGCCAGCGGCGCGACCGTCGAGGGTTTCGAGAAGGCCGACACGCTCGGCGATGTCCGCGGCGCGCTCATCGCCAAGAACCTGTATCCGGTCAAGATCGAAGAGAAGCGCGGCGCGCTCCAGTTCGAGATCTCCGCAGAGAAGGTGAAGAAGAAGGAGCTGATGCACTTCACGCGTCAGCTCGCCGTGTTCGTGAAGGCCGGCATTCCCATCACCGAAGCGCTCGAGATCATCGGCGACGAGACCACCGACGTTGCCCTTCGCCGCACGATCGTCGGCATGAACGAAGACCTCCGCAACGGTGGCACGTTGAGCGACGCGGCCAAGAAGCACCCCGAGGCCTTCCCCACCTACTACATGGGCATCCTGCAGTCGGCGGAGCTCACCGGAAAGCTCGACGAGACGCTCGAGAACCTGGCCGGCTATCTGGAGCGCGAGCTGGAGACCCGTTCGAAGGTGGTCGGTGCGCTGTCGTATCCGATGGTCGTGATGGTGCTCGCAGTGGTGACCGTCGCCGTGTTGGCCGGCTATGTGCTGCCGCAGTTCAAGCCCTTGTT
>JAYUSX010000396.1:0-3250 GCA_043755475.1 Actinomycetota bacterium | reverse complement strand
GCCACGGTGATCGTGGGACTCGTCGCCAGATCCGGCCTCTCGGCCGCGACCCGGCCCGAGAACTACAACGTGTACGAGCCGTATCAGTTCGCGCTCGGCTTCCCGTGCGTGCTGGTGGGGGCGTACATCGTCGCACGGGCTCCCAGGTTGCCGCTCGGGTGGCTGTTCGTGACGGCCGGTTGGGGGGTGTGGCTCACGGCAATGACCTCGGCCGTGTTCGATCGTGGCTGGGTGCACTCCGAGCTCGTCGGCCGGCCACTGCTGTTCGTCGGATTCGCAGGTTGGGTGTGGTGTCGTGGCGTGCTGCTGGTACTCGTGCCGATGGCATACCCGCGCGGTGGCCTGTTCCGTGGCGCCGCCCCATGGCGCAAGGTGTGGTCAGCCGTCGCGATGCTCGTGGTGGTGTTCGCCGGGGTGTGCAATGCGCTGCCGATGGCCGCCCTCGTGCTGAGCACGGGGTCGCCCGCATCGTGGACCGAGCCGTTCCAGCGGCTGCTCGAACCCACGATGCGGGCAGTGTTCGTGGGCGGGTTGACGGCTGCGGTCGATCTCGTGGCGCGGGTGATGAGGATGGCGCGACCCGAGCGACGGCGCCACGCTCCTGTCGCCGTTGGTGCGCTCTTGCTCCTCGTGCCCACGTCGATCTCGGTTGCAGCGATGGCCGGCTTCCAGGTGAGCCTCGACTCGCCGTGGTCCGAGTTCGCGCCCGCATCGATGCTGCCGATCGCCCTGGCCGTCGGGGTGCTGCGACACGGTGTGCTCGGATTCCGGACGGTGGTGCGCCGCACGGCGCTGTATGTGTCGGTCACGCTCGTGGCCGCTGGCTTGTACGTCGCAGTGGTCGCGGTGTTCGCGGCCGCGCTCGACCACGGTGTGGGCGCCGGTCCCGTCGTGGCCACCGGATTGGTAGCGGTCACGTTGCAGCCGGTGCGAACGAGGGTGCAGCTGGCGCTGGATCGGTGGGTGTTCGGTGACCGCGACGAGCCGTATCGGGCGCTGGCCGACATGTCGCGCCGCCTCGGTGCGGGCCAGGGCGACGATCCATTGGCCGTGGTGGCAGAAGCGGTGCGCTCGTCGCTGCAGGTCCCTTCGGTGGCGATCGAGTGGCGCGACGCCGAGGGCCTGCCGGTAATCGTGGCTCGCGCCGCGGATCAGCGCGCAACGGGTGGCGAGTGGCGCGAAATCGTTCTCTACGACGGCCGCGAGATCGCGACACTGGTGGTGTCGTTGCCGGAGGGTGAGGACGGCTTGGGTTCGGCCGAGCAGCGGTTGCTGCGGGATCTTGCCGGTGCGGCAGGCGCGGTGGTGCAGTCCGCCCTGTACGCGGGTGAGATCGCCCGGTCGCGCGACCACCTCGTGCGGGCACGTGAAGAGGAACGGCGGCGGCTGCGACACGACCTGCACGACGGTTTGGGACCGACCCTCGCGAGTGTGGCGATGGGTTTGGACGCGGCGGCCACGAAGCTGGCGGATGATGCCGACCTGGCTGCACTGTTGCGCGATCTCGACCATGCGTTGCAGGACGCGATCGCCGACATCCGGCTGCTGGTGCAGGGGCTTCGACCGCCGGCGCTGGACGACCTGGGCCTGGTTCCCGCGTTGCAGCAGCAGGCCCAGGATCTGTCGGCGAGGTCGCAACGTGTGGATGGAAGTTCGTTGCAGATCGAGGTGGTCGCCGAGCCGGTCCTGCCGCAGATGGGCGCGGCGGTGGAGGTGGCGGCGTTCCGCATCGCGGTGGAGGGCATGACCAACGTGCTGCGGCATGCAGAGGCATCACGCTGCACGGTACGGCTCACGGCAGAGTCGGTGGGCGGCGGTCCGGGGAACGCCGAGCTGCTGCAGGTTCGGGTCGAGGACGACGGCTGCGGCATCGAGCTGGACGGCCGAACAGGAGTGGGTTTCGAGTCGATGCGCAACCGTGCCGCGGAGCTGGGCGGCGAGCTACGCGTGATGCGCCGTCCTGGGGGTGGCACCATCCTGGCCGCCCTGTTGCCGCTGCGACGCGGTGAGTGGGCCGTGCCGTGATCCGGGTGCTCGTGGCCGACGACCATCCGATGTTCGTTCGCGCGATCTCCACCCTCCTCGCAGGCGAGGACGACATCGAGGTCGTGGCCACCGCGGCCACGGGCGCTGAAGCGGTACGAGCCGGCCTGCACCACCGACCGGACGTGGTGTTGATGGACCTGCACATGCCCGACCTGAACGGCATCGAGGCCACCCGGCAGCTCACCGAGGCCGCGCCGGACGTCGGTGTGCTGGTGCTGACGATGTTCGACGACGACGACTCCGTTGCCGCGGCGCTGCGGATGGGTGCTCGCGGCTACCTGCTGAAGGGCGCTCGTCAGGAGGAAGTGGCGCGCGCCATCCGCAGCGTGCACGCAGGCGACCTGATCATCGGCCGCCAAGTCGCGCGGCGGATGGGCGTGCTGTTGTCCGAACAGTCGGTCGCCGCAGCGCCGTCGGCGTTTCCCGATCTGACCGATCGAGAGCGCGACGTGCTCGAACAGATGGCGCGCGGCCTCGACAACACGACCATCGGGCGTCGGCTCTTCATCAGCGAGAAGACCGTGCGCAACTACGTCTCGGCGGTCTTCTCCAAGCTGCATGTCAGCACGAGGGCGGAGGCGATCGTCGTCGCCCGCGAAGCAGGCTTGGGGAGATAGCACGCGAGTACCGCTCTGGTGGCAGGCCCGGATGCACGAGGTCCCGCTGACGCAGGCATAGCATTCGCCCCATGGAGTCTGCCGCGCTGCCCGTTGCCAGCGGCTACATCGATCTCGACCGGTATCCGGTCCACGAGTCCGGGCCGCGGCGCGACGCCGTGATCGCCACGGCGCGCGAGGCCATCGACAGCGTGGGATGCGCCGTGTTGAAGGGTTTCGTGCGGGCAGAGCACCTGCCGGCCATCGTCGCCGAGTGCGATCGCACCGCCACGTACGGCTACCGCAACTCCAACCGCACCAACCCCTACTTCACGGTCGACCGCGACGACCTGCCCCCCACGCACCCGGAGCGCCGCTTCTTCGACCGCTCGAACGCGTTCGTGCCGGCCGACCACTTCGGCCCGGAGAGCATCCTGCGGGCCATCTACGAGTGGCCGGCGTTCGCCCCGTTCGTGCAGGCGGCTCTCGGCGAGGAACGGTTCTTCCCGTACGCCGACCCGTTGGCCGACGTCATCGTGAACCTGGCCGAGGAGGGCAACGGGTTCCCGTGGCACTTCGACACCAACAACTACACGGTCACCCTTGCC
>JAYUSX010000395.1:0-3252 GCA_043755475.1 Actinomycetota bacterium | reverse complement strand
TGGGCGCTCCGTTGGTGACGCGGACGGCGGAGTCGCCCCGGCCGATGCCGCACACGGTGCGGTTGCCGTACATCTCGTTCAGCGTGGCGTACACGCTGGCGGTGACGGTCCAGTCGCGCGTTGCGGGGTTGGTGACCATCGGCCCCACCACCACGTTGCGCGTCTCGGCCAGGATCTGGCTGTAGATCACGTAGGGCTCTTGCCACAGGATGTGGCTGTCGAAGGTCCAGACGTACGTGAACCCGTACGCCTCGGCGCGCTTGGCGAGATCGATCACGCGCGCCGATGGCGGCGTGGTCTGCAGGACGACTCCGAACTCCATGGTCTGGGCCCTGCTCAGCGGTTCTGCGGGAAGCCGAGGTCGACGGACGACGTGCGGGGATCGGGCCAACGGCTGGTGACCACCTTGGTGCGAGTGAAGAAGTTGATGCCGTCGGGTCCGTACATGTGCTGATCACCGAACAGCGACGCCTTCCAGCCGCCGAAGCTGTAGTAGCTGACGGGCACCGGGATCGGCACGTTGATGCCAACCATGCCCACCTGGACGTCGAACTCGAACTGACGGGCCACGCCGCCGTCGCGGGTGAAAATCGCCGTGCCGTTGCCGTACTGGTTGTCGTTGATCAGCTGCAGGCCTTCGTCGTAGCTGGCGATGCGGGTGACGGTGAGCACCGGCCCGAAGATCTCGTCGTCGTAGCACTTCATGCCGGGCTTGGCGTTGTCGATCAGGCTGGGCTTCAGGAAGAAACCACCGCCGGGCGCGTCGGTACGACCGTCGACGACCAGCGTGGCGCCCTCGGCCTCGGCATTGGCCACGTAGCCGGCGACCTTGTCGCGGTGCTCGCTGGTGATGAGCGGACCCATCTCGTTGTCGGGTTCGCTGGCCGGCCCCACCTTGATGGCCGGGATGCGTTCTTTCACCTTGGCGATCAGAGCATCGGCGACGGAATCGACGGCGAGCACGACGCTGATCGCCATGCAGCGTTCGCCGGCAGAGCCGTAGGCCGCACTGACCGCAGCGTCGGCTGCCATGTCGAGATCGGCATCGGGCAGCACGAGCATGTGGTTCTTCGCGCCGCCGAGGGCCTGCACGCGCTTACCGTTGCGAGTACCCGTCTCGTAGATGTACTTCGCGATCGGTGTGGAGCCGACGAAGCTGACCGCAGAGATGTCGGGGTGGTGCAGCAGTGCGTCGACGGCTTCCTTGTCGCCGTGCACCACGTTGAAGCATCCATCGGGCAGTCCGGCCTGCTTCAGCAGTTCGGCCAGGAACATCGACGCCGACGGGTCCTTCTCGCTGGGCTTGAGGATGAAGGTGTTGCCGCACGCGAGGGCATTCGCGAACATCCACATCGGCACCATCGCCGGGAAGTTGAACGGCGTGATGCCGGCCACCACGCCGAGCGGCTGCTTGATCGAGTACACGTCGACGCCGGTCGAGGCCTGCTCGCTGTAGCCGCCTTTCAACAGGTTCGGCACGCCGCAGGCGAACTCGACGTTCTCGAGGCCTCGGGCGACCTCGCCGAGCGCGTCGGACAGCACCTTGCCGTGCTCGGCAGACAGCAGGGATGCGATCTCCTTGCGGTTGGCGGAGATGAGCTCGCGCATGTGGAACATCACCTCTGCCCGGCGCGACAGGTTGGTAGCGCGCCACGCGGGGAACGCAGCTTTGGCGACGGCGATCGCCGCCGACACCTCGGCCGTCGAGGCGAGGTCGACCGTTGCGACCTGCTCGCCGGTGGCGGGCTGCCAGATGACGCCCGAGCGGCCCGAGGTTCCTTCGACGACCTTGCCGTCGATCCAGTGACTGATGCGATTCATGAGTGATGTCTCCTAGACGAGGTACTGCGACAGTCCGCGCTTGACGAACTGGCCATGGCCCTTGCGGCCGGTGTATGTGTCGTTCTGCACCACGATCGCGCCACGCGAGAGCACGGTGTCGACCTTGCCGTCGATCACCCAACCCTCCCAGGCGCTGTGGTCCATGTTCATGTGGTGCTTGTCGTTGATGCCGATCTTGGTCTTCGTGTTCGGGTCCCATACGACGACGTCGGCGTCGCTGCCGGGGGCGATCACACCCTTCTTCGGGTACATGCCGAACATGCGCGCCGGGGTGGTGCAGCATGTCTCGACCCAGCGCTCGAGGCTCAGCTCGCCGGCGACGACACCCTGATAGATGAGCTCCATGCGATGCTCGACACCGCCGATGCCATTGGGGATCTTCGAGAAGTCACCGAGCCCCATTTCCTTCTGGTCCTTGAAGCAGAATGGGCAGTGGTCGGTGCTCACGACCGCGAGCTCGTTCATCCGCAGGCCCTTCCACAGGTCACCTTGGTGACCATGGCCCATCTGGCCGATGTAGTGCGGGTCGTGGTCCTTCGAGCGCACCGGCGTGCTGCACACCCACTTCGAGCCTTCGAAGCCGGGCTGACCGAGGGTTTCTTCGAGCGTGAGCCACAGGTACTGCGGGCAGGTCTCGGCGAACACGTTGCGCCCGTGGTGCCGGGCGGCGGCGACCTCGTTGAGCGCATCTCCCGCCGACATGTGCACGATGTACAGGGGCACGTTGCCGGCGACGTGGCTGAGCACGATGGCGCGATGAGTGGCCTCGGCCTCGAGCGGTGACGGGCGCGTGTAGCTGTGGTAGCGGGGGTCGGTCTCACCGCGTGCGAGCGCCTGTTGCACGAGCACGTCGATCGCGATGCCGTTCTCGGCGTGCATCATGATGACCGCGCCGCAGTCGGCTGCCGTCTGCATCGCTTTCAGGATCTGGCCGTCGTCGCTGTAGAAGACGCCCGGGTAGGCCATGAACAGCTTGAAGCTGCTGATGCCTTCGTGCTCGGTGAGGTAGCGCAGGGCCTTCAACGATTCGTCGTCGACGCCACCGATGATCTGGTGGAACGCATAGTCGATCGCGCACTCACCGTCGGCCTTGCGGTGCCATTCGGCCAGACCGTCGAACACGTTCTCGCCGGCGCGCTGCACGGCCATGTCGACGATGGTGGTGACGCCACCCCAGGCGGCTGCGCGCGATCCCGTCTCGAACGTGTCGCTCGCGAACGTGCCACCGAACGGCAGCTCCATGTGCGTGTGCACGTCGACGCCCCCGGGGATGACGTACTTGCCCGCTGCATCGATCACGTTGTCGATGCCTTCATCGGTGAAGTACCCGGGCGACGCCAGCGCGGTGATGGTCTCACCTTCGATCAACACGTCCTGGGCGATCACGCCGGTCGCGGAGATGACCTTGCC
>JAYUSX010000394.1:0-8155 GCA_043755475.1 Actinomycetota bacterium | reverse complement strand
CGCTTGAGCCACTGCTGGGCCGACGCACGGGGGTGGGCGGATGGCGCCAACGCCGCCGACGGCCTCCTCAAGACCACTCCATCCGGATTTCGGTCAGGGTTGAAGGAGCGCGATCAGGCGATCTCGGGCCCGCCGGTTCCGCGCCGAGAATGTCGGTTCAAAGCGCGAGTGGAGGACGCCGAACTCAGCCGTGACGCCTCCTGCCGATTTGATGATGACTGTTGGTGGCCTCAGCGCGCTTCCGTTTGAGCCCGCACTGGCCGAGTCGATTCCGTCGATCAACGAGCCCGCAGCGTCGATCTGCTTCTGTAGAAGTCCGACCAGAACGCCCACGGCGGAAGGCGCCCGCACGGCCTTGAAGCCCATCTTGAGCAGTGCACTGATGTCGGCCGTGTTGAGTGGCGTGAAGATGAGACGTCGGTCTGTCACCACGAGGTCGCCCCCAACTGCGGAGAAGCCGGATCTCAGCGTGCTCGCCACGAATCGCTCGATCTCGTGCTCGCCTGCTTCGAGGTCGACCGGAACGGATGCTCGCCCGGCGCCGCTCAGCACATTTCGAAGGTTGTCCAGAAGTCCCATCGTCAGTCCCCTTCGTCTGGTGGAGCCGGTTTCGTGTCAGCCGGCGGCCAACTGTTGAGCACGGAGTTGAAGGTGGTGCACGCGGAGTCGGTGCACGTGCGGTACTCCCGAAGCGCGTCGTCCATCGATTCCTGTGTCGCGCTCGACATCGACCATCCGAGCGGCAGCGCCATTTGCGGCTTCTGTCGAGGTGCCACGGTGACGGCGAGGTCCTGGAGGAAGTGATCGTGCATCAGGTGTACCAGCGACTGCTGCCACCCCTCGGGTAGCGGCATTGGCCTACCGTCGGAGTCGAGTGGGGTGTCGAACGTGTCGGGGATCCAGTTTGAGGCGATGACGGTGGAGTGGGCAAGGAGCGTCACAGGGTCTCCGAGAGTGGCCGAAGCTCCTGCGTTTCCGATCGGGACGAGGAGTTCGGGCTGGGCTTTGGGGGGTTCAGGAGTTGTCGGCCGAGCGACGGCCACGGTGTTGTGAGCGAACACGACGAGTGGGACGATGACGGTCCCGCTGCCACCGGTACTGAGCTCGGAGTGGTTGTGAGCACGAATGTGAGGCATCAGTTGGGAGAGCACAGAGTTGGCCGTATCGATGCCGCTGTTCTCTGCGTATCCGCCATCGATGATCTGGTCGGCGAAGTGTTCGTCGCCGCAAGCTGCGTCGACAACCGCCGACGGCGTGACGAATGGGAAGCGCGCTGCCATCATTGATGCCGACGACGTTCGCATCCCTAGGTAGCACGGGTGCTTGGTGAATAGGTCGTACGCGCCTGGCACCTCGTTGGCGGCGCCGTCGCAGTCGTTGCTCTTCTTCGACGTGATCAGTTGGATGTCCGCGATCAGCACTCTGCACTCGTACCCGACTGATGTCCCGTTGAACACGGTGTGCCATCCCCGGACGGGTACGTCGGCCTCGTCGGCCTCGATGGGGAACGGGCTGTCGAAGCCGGGGATCTGTTGTTCCCATTCGTACTCCATGAGGCCGGCCCGGTCCGGGAATCGGGTGTTGTCGTCAGCGACGTGCGATGGATTGATCTCTACCCCAAGGACGCCCGCGAACAGGTCGCGGGTGAGCAGTCCTCCGACGGCCGCGGACAGCCCGCGTTGAGCGGCCATTCGCCCGACGGCCTCGGTGGGTGTGAGGTCATCGCTGGCCCCTTGCCCGGTTGGCCGGACGGATGCCATCAAGCCAAGTCCAACGGCGCCGCCGCTGACACCACTGGCAAGAAACACCGAGTTCGCTCCACAATCTGTCTGCGTCAATTCGGTCATCACCTGGACCGTCCAACGTGCCGCGCGGATCCCGCCGCCTTCTGCTGCGACGAGGATCAGCGGCCGGACCCGTTGCAACTTCGGTTGACCTTCATCCGGCTCTCGAAAATCGGACGCTTCCGCCGGTAGCAGGGCGCATTCGTCGGTTTGTCGTCCCACCCATGTCTTGAATGCTTCATCAACGGTCGGCCGCGGGTCCATCTCGGTTGCGGCGGTCGAGTCGAGCGACCCGGTGCGGACCGCATGAAGCGATGACCCGGTTGCGAAGAACGTCGACAGCAACGCGATTGCAAGCACGATCTCCGTGACAGGTGTACGTCGCAGCCGCATCGCTCTGAACACGAACGGTGGCGTCAGCACCTGCGACGCGATCTGCAAGGACATGAAGAACAACGTGAGCAGTACCAGCGAAAGCCCCACCGTGCCCACCAGACCAAGGACGCGAGAGAATGGCAACGGCAAGACGAACATCAACAACCCAAGGATGAGTGTGAGCACCGAAGGCAACCCGATCGATGGCACGTTGCCCAAGACCGTCGTCGAACCCTCGGGCGCGGCAGTGCCCAGGCTTTGTGGATGGAGCCGGTTCTTCAGTGCCTCCGGAGATTTTGACTTCGGCGGTTCGGCGCCAATGGCCCAGGCCATCGTCAAGCACGAAACGAGCGCAACTGCGATGGCCACCACGACCCACACCCACGATCGGTCAAGCAAGACCAACGGCGCGACGAGTGATCGGCATACCGACAGACCGAGAACGACAAGGACGGAAGCGCTCAAGACGCGACCAACGAAGAGCGAAGCGTCACGGACGTGTTTGTCGTCGTCGTCGTCGTTGCGCGCCGCCGGCGCTGTCTTGACGGCCCGCTTTGCGATGATGCTGAGAAACGGTGGCGCCGCGAGGACCCCTCCGGCGAACAGCGCCGCACGGTTGTCCACGCGGACGCGGTCATCCAAGATCTGGCCCAAAATGACGACCACACCAGCCAGCCCGACGCCTGCTGCCAGCCACCACCAGTCGCTGCACGGGTTGGGCTTCAATTCAGCCCGCGAGGTTCGAGCTGAGCGAACGCTACCGAGATAGAGCAGGACGACTGCCAGCGACAAGAACGACAGGGTGCCAACCAACGCCGAGGCCCATTCACCATCGAGCACCCACGATCGAACGACATCGGTTCCTTGTTCAAGAATCGGTGGGCCCGGGACGACGAACAGCGCAGCGAGGAGCAACACCACACCGAACTGGAACCGCTGGACGCCGACCGCCTTGGCGACCATACCGAGGGTGGCCCACCGCCCGCCCGTGGACAGCGCCCGGAAGGCGAACCACGCAACGAATGCGATCGACATGACCCACGCCCCGTACGTCACCACCGTCAGGGCCACCATCCACCCAGTCGCCGTGAATCCGCCGATGGCGATCGCCTGGAGTCCGATTTGAAGAGCCCAGAGTCCGACGACCACCACGAACCAGATCCTCGAGATTGTCGAAGCCCAACGACGACAGGCCAGCACCGCCACCGCAATACACGTGCCGAGCCCCACCACCTCGCAGGCGAAGAACCACCAGAGCGGGCCGCGCACCACCTCAGCGTCCTTCCATGCGCTCGCGGCACTACCGACGTCGCCGACGTCGAACATGCTCGACAGCACATTGGCCGAGTAGCGCGTGCCCTCGAAGTCCACATCGCCAACGAGACGTGCGATTTCGAATCGGCCGCTCAGACAGATCAGACAGAACACGGTCAGCCCCGCCATCCACGCCAACCCGCGATCGGCCGGGCGCACAAACTCGTGAGCTGCCCGCAGCAACCGCTGTCGAACGGACTGGAGGAAGCCCCGCAGACGATTGACGGGTCGCCGTGGTTGGAGCGGTGTCGCGTTGGCAGCGCCTTCACCGTCGCATTGCCCACCGGCGCCAAGGTCGCCCGGTTGAATCGGACTTCCGTCCGCCGGTTCCGGCTCGACCATTGTTCCCACTCCTCGATCTACTCTCGTGGCACCGTCTCGGAGACGGTAGCCGCGCAGACCGGGCGACGATTTCAGGTGTGGGCATCGGCGCTGGCCGATGCGAGTGCATCCACGGTGTGGCCCTGTCATCCGTGTGGGCTCGTGTTGAGGAGGTCGTCGACTGCGTTGGCGCCGTCGACGGTTCTCTTGAAGCGGTGGCGGTAGGTTGCCTGGCATGAGTGACGCGACGACGCGGGTGCTGGATGCGGTGGAGGCGTTGCGCGCCCCGATGGTGGCTGAGCTGGTCACCTCGGTACAGATCCCCAGCGTCGGTGGCACCGACGCCGAGAACGAGGCACAGGCGTGGATGGCGGGGCGGATGGCTGCGAGCGGGCTGGAGGTCGACCACTGGTCGATCGACCTGGCCGACATCACCGGCCGCGCCGACTTCCCGGGTATGGAGGTGGATCGTCGCGAAGCGTGGGGTGTGGTCGGGCGGCTACCTGGTACCGGTGACGGCGCCACGTTGATGCTCAACGGGCACATCGACGTCGTGCCGACCGGCGACCCGGACGCATGGACGGACCCGCCCTACGCGGCGACGGTGCGCGACGGCCTGCTGTACGGCCGCGGCGCATGCGACATGAAGGCTGGCCTGGTGGCTTCGCACTTCGCGGTGCAGGCCATTCGGGCCTCGGGCGTGCAGTTGCGAGGTGACCTCTTACTGGCCAGCGTGCTTGGCGAGGAGGACGGCGGCCTGGGCACCTACGCCACCATCCAGCGCGGTTGGCGGGCCGATGCGTGCGTGATCGCCGAGCCGACGGAGATGGACATCATCCCCGCCAACAGCGGTGCGCTCACGTTCCGCCTGCGCGTCCGGGGCAAGGCGACGCACGCGGCCCGGCGGACCGAAGGCGTCAGCTCGATCGCGAAGTTCGTGCCGATCTGGCAGGCGATCGCCGAACTCGAGGCCCGTCGCCATTTGAACCCCGATCCGCTGACCGCACGCTGGCCGCTCGCCCACCCGATCTCGATCGGGACGGTGCAGTGTGGCGACTGGCCGTCATCGGTGCCCGACCTGCTGGTCGCCGAGGGTCGCATGGGTGTGGCAATCGGCGAGCCGGTGGAGGCCGCCCGCGCCGACATGGAGGAAGCCATCGCCGCTGCGTGCAACGCCGACCCGTGGCTACGCGACCATCCGGTGGAGCTGGAGTGGTGGGGCGGCCAGTTCGCCAGCGGCCGCCTGCCGGCCGAGAGCGATCTGATCCAGCGGGTGCAGGCAGCCCACACGGTGGCCGGCGGCGCCGGGCACGACGTGTACGGCGCGCCCTACGGCAGCGACCTTCGCCTACTGACCGGGCTGGCCGGCATCCCCACCCTGCAGTACGGGCCGGGCGACGCGATGATGGCTCACGGCCCCTTCGAGTCGGTGCGGCTCGACGAGGTGTTCACGACCGCTCGCACGCTCGCCCTGCTGGCGTTGGACATCTGCGACGTCGCCTGATCGACGTAGCGTTTCGGCTCGTCCCGCCACCAAGAAACTCTGGTAGACCGGGAATGGCGGCTGGTCAGCAGCCGACTACGAGCCTGCCGAGTGGGTGCCACGCTTGCCCTCGGCGGCGCCTTGTCGGCGGGCGGCGGTGGTTCAGCGGTGGCCCGCCGGTCGAGGCGTTGCTGGATCGACGCTCCGATGGCCACTTCCGCGGTGACTTCACCTACGTATCAACATGGTCCGGGTTCGCGTACACGGCGTTCGTGATCGATGTGCACTCACGCATGATCGTCGGATGGCGAATAGCTGCGACGATGACCGCCGATCTGGACACCGACGCTGTGGCCATGGCGATCTTCTCGCGCCGCACCCAATTGCTCCGTGGGGTGATCGCACACTCAGACGCCGGCAGCCAATACACGTCCGTTGCCCACACCGAACGCCTCGCTGAGATCCACGCCCTGGCATCGATCGGCTGAGGGTGCCGGGAATTCGTAGGTGGTGCGTTCGATCCGGTGGCCTGGGCGGATCGGGACGACATCGGTGGTGTCGTTGGGTGCACGCTGGTTGATCCCACGGTGGGGCCGGAGCTGGTTGTAGTGGTCGATGTAGTCGACGACCAGCATGGCGAGGATCGTTCGGTCCGCGGGGTTGAACTGGGCCCGTTTGATCTGTCGTTGCAGCACGAGGACCTGGTGGGCGCAGGGCGAGGATCTCGGCGTCACGCTGATCACCGGTCGCGAAGAACCATCGCAACCGGGTGAGAACAAGACGCGCGAGCGGGACGAACAGGACCATCACAGTCGAACGCTACGGGCCACAGCCGAGGTCGAACACCCTGGCAGCAGGGCACGGATGAGTAATCGGCACCCTCAGGGGTACGGACGAACCCTCAGAGCCACGGCCGAGGTCGAAACGCCCTGCACGCCGGCACCGATGAGTGTTTCGGCACCTTCGGGCCCGTGCCGCCATCATTTGCGTCCCGCGGCTCGTCGCGAGACGATGACTGCTGATGAGATGCCACGCGTTGCAGCCGGGTATGTGGGTGGGGCGCGTTTCATGATTCGTCGGATCGGGAGAATGCGATCGCTGCTGTTCGCTCCGGCCGTCCGCCCCGACTACGTGGCTCGTCTCGGCGAGCGCGGCGCCGATGCCGTCGTGATCGACTGTGAGGACGCGACGCCGCCCGACGCCAAGTCGACGGGGCGCGCCAATGCTCGCGATCTGGCTCCGTCGCTTGCCAGGAGCTGTCAGGTGACAGTTCGTGTCAACTCACCCACGACCGAATGGTTCGTCGACGACATTCGTGAGGGGCTGTGCTCTGAACTGGCTGCCGTCGTGGTGCCGAAGATCGAGTCGATTGCCCAGCTGGCGCTCGTCGCACGGGAGTTGGCCGCTGCGGGCTTCGCCGATCTCGGCGTGATCGCCGGCATCGAGACCGCACTCGGTGTCGCCGACGCCCGCTCGTTGCTCGGGCATCCGCAGGTGGTGGCCGCGTACTTCGGAGCCGAGGACTTCATCGCCGACATGGGCGGCGTGCGAACGGCGACCAATCACGAGGTTGCCTTCGCACGGGCCGCCGTGGCGCTGGCGGCCCGGCTGGCGGGCAAGCCGGTGCTCGACCAAGTGGTGACGGACTTCCGCGATGATGAGCGCTTCGTTCGCGAGGCATCCGAAGCGCGAGCACTCGGCTTCGCAGGGAAGCTGTGTATCCACCCCGGTCAGGTGGCGCTCGCGAACGGATCGTTCGTGCCGAGCGCAGCAGAGGTCGATCGGGCTCGGCGACTGCTTCACGCCTACGAGTCGGCCTCGGCCGCCGGCGTCGCAGCGATCGACTTCGAAGGCCAGATGGTCGACGCGCCTCTGGCCACCCAGGCGCGACGCGTGCTCGATCTCGCCGAGATTGTCTGAAGCATCGTCAGCCGGGCAACTCGTCGGCGGGCCGCGCCAGCATCAGCGCTTGGCGGACGGCGCGGCAGGCGAGCCGATCGTCCTGGTCGTACGCCCGATGTTCGAAGGTGACCACACCCTGGCCCGGGCGCGATGCCGACGGCCGTGCGGCGAGCACCTCGGTCTCGACGTGGATCGTGTCGCCGTGGAACAGCGGCGAAGGGAACACGACCTCGCTGAACCCGAGGTTGGCGACCGTCGTGCCGAGCGTGGTCTCGTGCACGCTGATGCCGACCACCATCGCCACGGTGAGCATCGAGTTGACCAGCGGCCGCCCGAACTCGGTCTCCTTCGCCGCGTAGTCGAAGTCGAGGTGCACCCACGCCGGATTCATCGTGATCGCCGTGAACAGCACGTTGTCGGACTCGGTGATCGTGCGCCGGATCGCGTGCTGGATGACCAGTCCTGGGGTCAGCTCCTCGAGCCAGCGGCCCGTGTGTGGGCGGGCCATCAGTCGATCCCTTCGGTCGCTTCGGGACAGGCGGCAATCGCTGCCGCTGCCATCGCGCGCAAGAGCGGCACCATGTCGGCACGCCGGGAGCGCGGGCTGAACGGCGTCGAGTTGATCAGACCGAGGGCTGCATGGATGGCCGCTCGGGCGACGGGCACCGTCAGCACGGGCTGGCGGACGAGGAGCGCGTCGACCCAGATCTCGACGTACTGCCGCTGGAGCGAACGCACACGGCGCTGATCCTCCGCGCTCGCCTGGAGCAGGTCACGGAAGTGCACCGAGATGAGCGCTCGATGATCGACGGAGAACTCGACATGCATCTCGATCAGGTCGTCGAGCAAACGCATCGCCGGCGCTTCTTCGCGCAGCGCCCGGCCCGCCTGGAGCAAGTGGTGGCTGATGTCAACGAGCATCTCGCCGAGCATTGCCTCCTTGCTCTCGAAGTGGTGGTAGAGCGCCGGTCCCGAC
>JAYUSX010000393.1:0-3263 GCA_043755475.1 Actinomycetota bacterium | reverse complement strand
GGCGGTGTAGGTCTTGCCGAGCGCGGTGAGGAACCGCAACAGACGGGTGGCGTTGCCGACGCCGACGAGCAACACACCGGTGGCATCGGGATCGAGGGTGCCCGCATGGCCGACCCTGCGCTCGTGGAGATGCCTGCGCAACATGCCCACCACGTCATGACTGGTGACCCCGGCCGGCTTGTCGACCACCGCCAGGCCGTGCACGAGCGCGGGCTTGCGCCGCGCCATCAGCGGTGCAGCTCGTCGCCCGAGCCACCTGCGTCGTCGTCATCGTCCTGGTCGTCATCGTCCTGGTCGTCATCGCGAACCCGGGGCGCCACGTACGGATCGTCGTCCGACACGGGCCGCTCGGGCAGGGTCTCGGTCGACAACAGCACCCGCTCGATGTGTTCGGCCGACCGGATGACCTCGTCGGGACGGAACTGCAGGATCGGCGTCTTCTTCGAACGCACCTGGCGAGCGATCGACCCCTGAATCCGGACGCGATGACCGTTGAGCGCCTCGAGGATCTCTGGATCGCCTTCCTCGCCGCGGAGCGAGTCGAAGAACACAATGGCACGGTTCATCTCCGCGTCGACATCGATCGCGGTGATGGTGACCAGGTCGAGGCGCTCGTCGTCGATGCGGGTGAGCTCCTCGGCGATCACCTCACGGAGCGACTCGTTCAGGCGCGCAGTGCGGGGGTAGCGGTGCGTCGACGGCGCAGGAGAACGTCGGGGGCGACTCATGGCGAGCACCCTATCTGGGCAGCCTCACTCGAAGATCGGGGCCGATCGCAGACTGCGCTTCAGTTCGGCAAAGCCCGGGCTGGTGGCGATCAGTTCGATCGCGTCCCACAGCTCGACGGCTTCCTCACCGGACGGGGCCTTCGAGATCACCGGCCCGAACAGGCTGTTTTCGTTGTCGGCCCCCGGGCGGAACGTGATGATCGGCGTGCCGACATCCTTGCCGGTGCGTTCGAGGGCGAGCGCCGTCTCGGCACGGATGTGAGCGTCGTGGGTGTCGTCGAGATGGTGTTCGGCGTAGCTGCGATCGATCCCGGCACGATCGAGCGAGGCGGCGACGAAGGCTGCTGTGTCGTTGCGAAGGGCGTCACGCTGTTGTTCGACGTGGATGCCTGTGCCGAGCGCCGTGTAGAGGCGGCCCACCGCGTCGTTGCCCTCGGCCAGCCGCACCGCGTCGGCGACGCGCAGACACTCGAGTCCGGCCACGTGGCCACGCCGGTACTCAGGCGTGTACCAGTCGGCGGTCTGCTCCTCGTTCAGCACGGCAAGCGAGATGAAGCGCCACGTCACGTCGTAGACGCGCTGTCGTTGTACATCCACCACCCAACGGGAGGTGATCCAAGCCCAAGGTCAAACGGGATCCCAGAAGAAGTCGGCGTCGGCCATGCCGGCAACCTATCCGGCCGTGTCCGCATATCAACGTTCGCGGATCAACGACGCAACAAGCGATCGACGCGCCGTGCGCCGAGCGCCAGCGCGACGGTGGACAGCACCACGAGCACGGCCACGTGAACGACGAGCGAGCTGCTCCACACGCCGGCGTTGCAGGCCCGAACCAGCGCAACACCGTGATACAGCGGCGACAACTGCACGGTCCACGCCCAGTCGCCGTACGACGAGATCGGGAAGAACGTTGCCGAGAACAAGAACAGCGGCATCATCACGGTGTTGACGATCTCCATGTCGGACCAGCCGCGCATGTAGGTGGTGCCCAGGAAACCGATGCTCGCGAACGTGAGACCGATCAGGGCACACACGGGCAGCGCCATGAGGCACCACCACGACTCGGTGAGACCCATTGCCGCCATCACCGCCAGGAAACCGACGGCATAGATCTGGCCGCGGATGAGCGCCCAGGAGATCTCGCCGACGGCGACGTCGGCGGGTCCCATCGGCGTCGCCAACGCGGCGTCGTAGATACGGGCGTACTTCAAGCGTTGCAGCACGTTGCCCGTCGAGTCGAAGATCGCGCCGTTCATCGCCGACGACGCCATCAGCGCTGGAGCGACGAAGGCGGCATACGGCACCGACCGACCACCGACGGACACATCGCCGACGAGGTCGCCCACTCCCGCCCGCATCGACAACAGGTAGAACAGCGGCTCGAAGAACCCACTCACGACGATCAGCCATTGGCGGCGATACGCCATCAGATGACGTTCGATCATCCGCTGGGGCCGGCGGACGCCGAACGCAGACAGGTACGAGACGGGCACGATGCGCAACTCGTTGCTCATGGATACAACCGCCTGGACAGCCGGGCGACCGACACCGCGGTGCCGACCACTGCCCACAGCACCATGTAGGCGAGGTGACCCGCGACGCCGACCCAGTCGACCGAGCCGGTGGTAAACCGACGGGCCACCACGACGCCGTGCCACAAGGGGAACGCACGGGCGAACCACTGCACGACCTCGGGCAGTTGCGAGAGTGGATAGAAGGCGCCGCCGAAGAGGAACAGCGGGATGATGACGAACCGCTGGATCGCGGGAAAGCCACCGTCCATCTCGGCGCCGACGGAGTACGCCATGATCGGCATCGCGAACGAAACACCCACGATCATCGCGACCAACACCGCCGGCAGCAGCCCCCATCCGCGGGTGTCATCGACGAACATCAACGCGGCGGCCACTGCGAGCCCGGCAATCCCGGCGCGCATGGCCATCCAGATCATGTGTCCGACGACGATGTCTGTCGCGTCGAGCGGCGTGGCGGCGATGCCGTGGTAGTCGCGGCGCCACTTGAGGCCGCCCATCACCGGCCACATGCTCTCCGCCGCACACACGGCCATCGCGGTCGTCGCCATCAGGCCCGGCGCGACGAAGGCGACGTACGACATGCCACCGAGCGTCTGTGTGGAGCCCGTGTTGCGGTCGACCAACGCACCGACGCCGACGCCGAGGCCCAGCAGGTAGAGCATCGGCTGCACGAACGACGACAGCAGGTTGAGCTGCCACAACCGCCGGAACACCACGAGGTGGCCTCCGACGACGCGAAGCGGACCGGGGGTTGCGATCTGCATCAGTGAGCGCCCGTCGATCGCTTCATCAATCCGCCAGGCTCCGCCCGGTGAGCAGCAAGAACACGTCCTCCAGGCTCGATCGACGCACGAGGGCACTCTCGGGCAGCAACCCGCGTCGATGTGCCTCTGCGAGGGCCGCCTCTCCGTCGTCGGCGTACACCAGCACACGGTCGGGCAGCACCTCGACGCGGTCGCCGATGCCGTCCACCTGCGACCCGTACGCGTCGTTGCTGCCC
>JAYUSX010000392.1:0-8179 GCA_043755475.1 Actinomycetota bacterium | reverse complement strand
GGATGCAGGCCAACCAGCCGGGCATCTACGCCGGCCAGTGCACCGAGTTCTGCGGCCTCAGCCACGCCAACATGAAGATGGAGGCGGTCGCGCTCGATCAGGCCGACTTCGACACCTGGGTGGCGAACCAGCTCGAGGAGTACGTCAGTCCCGAGGCTGGGTCGCAGGCCGCGCTCGGCGAGGCGACCTTCACCGCCAACTGTGCCTACTGCCACCAGGTCAACGGCCTCAGCACCACGTCACCCGATGGAAAGGTGACGCCGGTGCTCGCCAACCCCGACCAGTTCGTCGTGTCAGGCGCGGCTCCCAACCTCACCCACCTCATGACGCGCAACACCTTCGCCGGCGCGACGTGGGACCTGCTCACGCAGGAGTGCCGCGATCGGGTGTGGAACGCGTCGCCTGAGGAGTTCGGGGCTCTCTACCTCCAAGGCGTGACCGAGGAGTGCCTGAACGCAGTCGACCTGCGTGAGTGGCTCCGCAACGCGCCTGCCAAGAAGCCGATGTACTCCAGCGACGCCCAGAAGGCCGAGAGTGGCGGCAAGGTCCGCGGCATGCCGGCCCTCGGCCTGAACGAAACCCAGATCGACCAGATCATCGCCTACCTCCTCGAGCGGAACTGACGGAAGCACACCAGATGGCCATCATCGAACGACCCGACACAGTGCCGGCGCTCGCCGGAGCCGGCGCACCCGCCGTCGTCACCCCGGCGAAGGCATTCGGCGTGCTTCGCCGCCCCGTCACCACCACGGGGTGGCGATCCTGGGTCTTCACCGTCGACCACAAGAAGCTCGGCATCATGTACGGCGTCGTCGCGATGTTCTTCTTCTTGGTGGGCGGCATCGAGGCGTTGCTCATCCGCCTCCAGCTCGCCGGCCCTGAAGGCACGGTGCTCAGCGCCGGGTTGTACAACGAGATGTTCACGATGCACGCCACCACGATGGTGTTCCTGTTCGTGATGCCGATGGCCGCAGGCCTCGCCAACTACATGGTGCCGCTCCAGATCGGCGCCCGTGACGTGGCGTTTCCACGCATCAACGCGTTCGGCTTCTGGTGCTTCCTCGCCGGTGGGCTGTTCCTCAACACATCGTGGTTCCTCGGCGGCGCCGCCGACGGCGGTTGGTTCATGTACCAGCCGAATGCGAACGCTCTGTTCTCGCCGAGCCATGGAATCGACTTCTGGAGCCTCGGTCTGCAGATCACCGGTATCGCATCCCTCACGGGAGCGCTCAACCTGATCGTCACCATCCTCAACATGCGTGCGCCGGGCATGACGCTGATGAAGATGCCGATCTTCACGTGGATGATCCTGGTGGTGCAGTTCCTGCTGGTGTTCGCCATCCCCGTGATCACCGTGGCGTTGTTCCTGCTGATGTTCCAGCGCGAGTTCGGCGCCACCTTCTTCGACGTGTCCGCCGGAGCTGACCCACTGCTGTGGCAACACCTGTTCTGGATCTTCGGACATCCGGAGGTGTACATCCTGGTGCTCCCGTCATTTGGCATCGTCAGCGAGGTGCTGCCGGTGTTCAGCCGAAAGCCGCTGTTCGGCTACCGCTTCGTGGTGTTCTCCGGCGCGGCCATCGGGTTCGTCGGCTGGGGGGTGTGGGCACACCACATGTTCGCGAGCGGCCTCGGCCCTGTCAGCGTCGCCGTGTTCTCGGTCGCGACGATGTTGATCGCGATTCCCACGGGCGTGAAGATCGTCAACTGGACGCTGACCATGTGGGGCGGCAAGCTGTGGTTCACCACATCGATGCTGTTCGCCGTCGGCCTGGTGATCCAGTTCACCATTGGCGGTCTCTCGGGTGTCACCCATGCCGTGGCGCCAAGCGACACGCAGCAGACCGACACGTACTACATCGTCGCTCACTTCCACTATGTGATCTTCGGTGGAGCGGTGCTCGGTTTCTTCGCCGGTTTCTACTACTGGTGGCCGAAGATGTTCGGCAAGATGCTCAGCGAACGCATCGGCAAGTGGAACTTCTGGTTGATGATCATCGGCATGAACATGACGTTCGGTCCGATGCACATCATCGGCTTGCAGGGCATGCCGCGACGCACGATGAACTGGACCGAGGCACGCGCCGGCGAAGGGTTCTTCAACATCGGGTTCTGGAACCAGGTCGCGTCCGTCGGTTCGTTCGTCCTCGCTGTTGGCGTCGGGATGTTCCTGGTGAACGTCTGGCAGACCCACAAGAAGTCGTCGACCACAGGCGCCGCGCCGCTCGACCCGTGGGATGCCCGCAGCCTGGAATGGATGACCGCGAACCCGCCGAAGGAGCACAACTTCGACGCGATCCCGACCGTGCATGCGCTCGACGAGTTCTTCCATCGCAAGTACGAGGTCGACCACGACTCCGGCGAGGTGCGCAAGGTTGCGTCGGGCGAGGAGATCCTGGCCGCAGAAGAGGCCAAGGGCGACAAGCACATCCACCTGCCATCGCCCTCGTACTGGCCGATCATCCTCGCCTTCGCCTTGCCGGTCATGGGGTATGGCGTGATCTACAACCGCCTGCTCATCGTGGTCGGTGGATTCATCGTGCTCCTCGCGATGTTCGCATGGGCACTCGAGCCGTCGGTTGCCGACGATTCGGACTACGACCCGCCGGCTGACGGTGGCGGGACCAACAAGGAGTTGGCGACCATTGGCTGACATCGCTGTCCACGAACCCGTCTCCGACGGGCATGCCCCCGGTGGTCATGCCACCTCCACCGGGCTCAGCAACAACAAGATGGCGATGTGGCTGTTCCTCGGCAGCGAGTGCCTGCTGTTCGGCGGCCTCATCTCCACCTACATGCTGTACCGGGGCAGGCACCCGGCCGAGAGCGGTCCCGACCAGATCTTCGACATCCCGTTCACGTCGATGTCGAGCTTCGTGCTGTTGATGAGCTCGCTCACGATGGTGCTGGCCGTGTCGGCCGCGGCGCAGAAGGACGATCGTCGAACCAACCTGTGGCTCACGGTCACCGCACTGCTGGGCGCGACGTTCGTCGGTGGCCAGGTCTACGAGTTCACCGCGTTCTATCGCGAGGGCGTGGGCTTCACGTCCAGCCTGTTCAGCTCGAGCTTCTTCACCCTCACCGGCTTCCACGGTGTGCACGTCACGGTGGGCATCATCATGTTGATGGCCCTCGTGGGCGTCAACAAGCGCGGTCGCATCCCCGGCGACAAGGCCGAGGTGGTCGAGCTCGTCGGTCTCTACTGGCACTTCGTCGACGTCGTGTGGATCATCATCTTCACCCTCGTCTACCTGATCCCGAGCTGAGCGAGGCCCACATGAGCACCACCGCGGAACACGTCGATCACGCCGATGGACATGACGGTCACGAGGCGCACGGCGCACACGAACCACATGTGCACGAGCACAAGCCCGACAGCTACTACGTCAAGGTCGCGGTCATCCTGGCTGCCATCACGGCGCTCGAGACGTCGACCTACTGGATCGACTTCGGACCGTTCTTCCTGCCCGCGCTGTTGATCCTGATGTCGATCAAGTTCGTCATGGTCGCCTCGTTGTTCATGCACCTCAAGGGCGACAGCAAGATCTTCAGCTACCTGTTCTACACCGGGCTGATCCTTGCGATCCTCGTGTACATGGCCTTCCTCGCCACGTTCCGGTTCTTCAGTCCCACCTGATCCCTGCCGACTCCATCGGCTGACCCCATCAGCTGCCCCCTCAGCTGACCGCCATCGACCGTCCTTTGGAGGCGATCGTGCTCGCCGACACCACCAGTGCAACGACCTTCGCCGATCCGTGGGCCTTCAATGCGCACCCGGAGGTGTGGGCACTCGTCGTGTTCTTCATCGGCGCCTACGTGTACATGGCACGAGTCATCGGGCCGCGGGCGGTGCCCGCTGGGCAGGCGCCGGTCAGCCGGCGACAGGTTGCGTCCTTCACCGGAGCCGTTGCCCTGTTCTGGTTCGCAGCCGATTGGCCCGTGCACGACATCGGTGAGAACTACCTGTACTCGGTGCACATGTTCCAGCACCTGGTGTTCAGCTACCTCGTGCCGCCGCTGGCGCTGATGTCGATCCCCACCTGGATGGCGCGCACGATCATCGGTGACGGAAAGGCGTACCGCGTGTTCCGGTACTTCACCACCGCTGTCGTCGCCGGCGTGATCTTCAACGTCGTCGTGATGATCCTGCACATCCCGGTGCTCGTGAACGCCTCGACCGAGAGCGGCCCACTCCACTACAGCCTGCACCTCCTGGTCGTCACGACAGCGACGTTGATGTGGTGTCCCGTGCTCGGACCATTCGAGGAGCTTCGCATCGGCCATCTCGGCAAGTGCATCTACCTGTTCCTGATGAGCGTCGTGCCCACGGTGCCCGCAGGTTGGCTCACGTTCGCCGAGGGCACCGTGTACAAGCACTACAACACGCCGGTACGGGTGTGGGGTCTCAACCCGACCGATGATCAGCAGATCGCTGGTGCGTTGATGAAGATCGGTGGGGGCATGTTCCTCTGGTCGATCGTGGTGTTCTTGTTCTTCAAACGGTTCTCACGCGACTTCGAACGCGAGAACACCTACGTCCGCTCGGAGCGCATCCCCGCCGCCGAGATCGTCGGCAACGACGAGACGACCCTCACCTACGACGAGGTCACGGCGGCGTTCGATCGTTCCGATCCTCCACAGCCGATGTCACCCTCGGCGCCGAACGCGCAGTGAGGCTGCCCGAGGTGTTGCGCGGCCATTGCGCCCGACGCGACGACCCCGGGTTACCGGTGGCCCTCGAAGCGGAACAGCGCCCGCGCCACCGACGGGGTCACGACCGCCCAGGCGACCAACACGATCCAACTCGCGCCCGGGCGTGAACCCGCATCGGCGAGCGCGTCGCGCAGCACATCGGCCAGCGCCCCCGACGGGAGCACCCGGGCGAACGCCCGCAGCAGTGCCGGCAGCTCGTCGAAGGGGATGATCATTCCCCCCAGCAGCAACAGCACGAGGTAGAGGCCGTTCTGCGCCGCGAGGTTGACCTCGCCCCGCAATCGGCCGGCCATCGTGAGGCCGATGCCGGCAAACGCGACCGTGCCCACCACGACGGCGACAGCCGCCAACAGCCAGTTCGGTGACGGCGGGCTCCAGCCCAGGACCGCAGCGATCGGCACGAGGATGGCGAACTGCACGAGCTCGACCGCCACGACGGCGACGATCTTGGCTGCGATGAGGTTGCCCCGTCCGAGCGGGGTGGCGCCGAGGCGCTTCAACACCTGATAAGCGCGCTCGAAACCGGTTCCGATGCCGAGGCTCACCATCGCTGTGCTCATCACGGCCAATGCGAGCACGCCGGGAGCGAGGAAGTCGATGGGGTCGGCGGTGCCGGTGGGCAGTACGTCGACCAGGCTGAAGAACACGAGCAGCATCACCGGAATGCCGAGCGTGAGCAGCAGCTGCTCTCCATTGCGCGCGACGAGTTGGAGCTCGGTGCGAACCTGGGCGGACAGCCGGCTCATCGCGATGGCTCGTCCGCGTCTGAACCGTCGGCGCCTGAGCCGTCGCCGTCCCCCGTCGTGTCGCTCCGCGACCCGTCGGCAGCAGCAGCGGTGAGGCGCCGGAACACGTCCTCGAGCCGCTGCGCGCCGGCGCGCAGATCGGTGAGGGGATGCCCGTGATCGCCGAGCCAACCACTCAACCGTGAGACCACCTGCGGGTCGGCTGCGGCACGCACGAGGTACTCATCAGGGCCGACCGCAGAGGCGGTGAGCCCGGTGGCGGTGGCGAGCGATTCGAGATCGAGACCCGGGGCGCTGCGGAACCGGATCTCGTCATGACCGTGGCGAAGCTCGTCGAGCGTGCCGTCGGCGATCACCTCGCCCCGATCGAAGATCACGACGCGGTCGGCCAATCGTTCGGCCTCGTCGAGCTCGTGGGTGGCCAGCACCACCGCGCACCCGCCGGCCGCGAGATCGCGGACGATCGCCCGGATCGTGTCGCGACCGAGGACATCGACACCAGACGTGGGTTCGTCGAGGAAGGCGACATCGGGTCGACAGGCGAGGGCGAGAGCGAGCGACAGTCGCTGCTTCTCGCCTCCGCTGAGCCGGCGCCACGTCGTGCTCGATCGTTCGGCGAGTCCCACCGCCTCGACCAGCGCATCGGGATCGACGCCGCGCCCGTAGAGGTCGCAGTAGTGCCGCACCGCATCTCGGACGCGAGCGCTCGGGTACACCCCACCTTCTTGCAGCATCACGCCCATCCGTTCGCTGAGCTGCCGCTGGTGGTCGGCGGGCACCATCCCGAGCACGCGCACGGAACCCGCGCTGGCGCGGCGATACCCCTCGCAGACCTCGATCGTGCTGGTCTTCCCGGCGCCGTTCGGTCCGAGCACTGCGGTCACCTCGCCGTGCTCCGCACGGAACGAGACCTCGTGCACCGCCACGAGATCGCCGTAGCGCACGGTCAGGCCGTCGACCTCCACCGCGCTCATGTGGTCGGGCTCATGTGGTCGGGCTCATGTGGTCGGGACATCCACCTGTCACGAACTGCACGATACGGCGAGCATCCGGCAACTCGACCGGACCATGCGACCGGACCATGCGACCGGCCCGTGCGACCGGCCCGTGCGACCGGAGTGGGCGACCGGACCGATGCAGACGCCGAAACGGTGGTCAAGGTTGCGGGTGGTGATGACGATGTAGACGCCGTGACACGAATCTCCGTCATCGTGCCGGCGCACAACGAAGAACGACTGCTGCCCTCGTGCCTCGAGGCGATCGCACGCGCCGGTCGCTCGGTGCAGAACCAGCCCGAGGTGATCGTGGTCGCGAATCGCTGCAGCGATCGAACCGCGGATGTGGCCGAGAACCTGGGCGCGCGGGTGGTGTTCGACGACGCCAGAACGATCGGGCGGGTGCGCAATGCGGGCGGGGCGATGGCAACGGGCGACATCCTGGTGACCATCGACGCGGACAGCCTGATGTCGCCTCGTGCGTTGGGAGACGTCGAGCGCCACCTGGCCACAGGTCGAATCGTCGGGGGCAGCGCCGTGGTCGAGCCGGAGCGCCACTCGATCGGCGTCGATCTCACGTACGCGATCGTCCGCGCCGGCGTGCGACTGTCGGGCCTTGGCGGCGGCATGCTCTGGTGCCGAACCGGCGACTTCCACGAGATCCACGGGTTCAACGAGGAGATGCTGCTCGCCGAGGACCTCGACTTCGCCAGGCGTCTCCGTGAGCACGGCCGGTCGACCGGTCGGCGCTTCGTGCACCTGCGCACGGCGCCGGTGGTCACCTCGACCAGGAAGTTCGATCGATTCGGTGACTGGCATGCCTTCGGCCTGATACGCCACGCTGCCGAGGTGAAGGCATCGATCGACGGGCGCGACCGGGCATTCGTCGATCGGTACTTCTACGACGTACGCCACTGACCGGGACGGAATCCGTTCCTCGCTGCGCTGGAGGAACCATCTCGGGGGTTGCCAGCTGACCTGATCGCCGAGTTCACCCAGTTCGCCACGCCGGCGTTGGCCACGCGGGCGATCCGGATGGTCGCTGCGACCCGCATCGCCGACCGGATGAACCCGCCAGTCAACCTGGTCATCTCCAACGTCCCAGGTCCCCGCCAACCGCTGTACCTGGCGGGAGCCACATCACGGTGCAGAGCTGCGTCGACACGCTCGACTTCGGCCTGGTCGCGTGCCCGATCCCGCCGGCACCGGTCAAAGGTTTTCCGAGGGCTGCGGTCGTAGGAAGGGAAGCCCAACAAGTCGTCGGGGCGAAGGGGGCGGACATGCATGACCACGTTCTGGTACCAGCGCGGGGCACCGCAGCGGGCCTGTCTACAGCGGGCCTGTCTGCAGCAGCGAAGTCCGAGCGCTGGTCGCGACGGCAGGTGTTCACCGTGCTGCTCGGGGCCGGCGCAGTTGCGACTGCAGCAGCAGTGGCGGCGCCGGCGATCGTGTCGACCGTCCGCGACGAATCCGGCAGGACAACCATCACCCGCGGTCGCGGCGCGCCGACGAGCTTCGGCAGTGTCGCCGTCGTGTCGGCATCGCTCGCCCCACGTACCCCCCGGGCCGCGCAAGCAAGCCACGGTGGCCACGCTGCAGCAACAGCAGACGACGCCACGGTCGCGGCGCACAACCCCTGGGCCGACGCCTTGCGCGTCGACATCGAAGTGCACAACGGCTTGGACCGGCCGATCCTCCTCTCGCCCGGGCAGTTCCGCTTGCAGG
>JAYUSX010000391.1:0-8234 GCA_043755475.1 Actinomycetota bacterium | reverse complement strand
CGCCGAGGAACGGTTGGCGGCGTTGAACGAAGAGCTCGCCGTGGCAGGCGACCGAGACGATCCACAGATGGAGGCGATGGCGCTCTGGCCGCGACCGGTGTGTTCCGCCCGATGACCTCCGACTAGCCTGAGCGTCGCGCACTTGACCGCTGGGTCAAGGTGTCCAGGCCGAGAGCGATCAACGAGATCAGCAACACGAGGGGAATCATTGCCATGACCGAAGCCGTCATCGTCGCCACTGCCCGCAGCCCGATCGGCCGCGCCAACAAGGGTTCGCTCGTCGACCTCCGGCCCGACGACATGAGCGCCCAGATCCTGAAGGCGCTGATGGACAAAGCGCCGCAGGTGCAGGCGTCCGATGTGAACGATGTGATGTGGGGCATCGGTCAACCCGCCGGTGAAGGCGGCTTCAACATCGCCCGAGTCATCAGCTCGCTCGCGGGCTACGACGATGTGCCCGGCGTGACCGTGAACCGGTACTGCTCGTCGAGCCTGCAGACCATCCGCATGGCCTTCCACGCGATCAAGGCCGGCGAGGGCGACGTGTTCGTCGCCGGTGGCTGCGAGACCGTCAGCCGCTACGCGAGCGGAGCCAGCGACGTGGCACCGAACCCGATCTTCAAGGGCCCGGGCGAGCGCACCAAGGCTCGTTCACAGGGCGGCCAGGGCGCATGGACCCCGCCGGTCGGCATGCCCGACATGTACATCGCGATGGGCCAGACCGCCGAGAACGTGGTCGAGCTCGAGGGCATCAGCCGCGAGGAGCAGGACCGCTTCGGCGTGCGCAGCCAGAACCTGGCCGTCGCCCACGTCGAGAACGGCTTCTACGAGCGGGAGATCACCCCGCTCACGCTGCCCGACGGCACCGTGGTGTCGAAGGACGACGGGCCCCGCCCGGGCACCACCTACGAGGGTGTGAGCCAGCTGAAGCCGGTGTTCCGCGCGGATGGAACGGTCACCGCCGGCAACGCCTGCCCGCTCAACGACGGCGCTGCCGCAGTGCTCGTGATGAGCGACACCAAGGCGAAGGCGCTCGGCCTCACCCCGCTGGCGCGCATCGTGTCGTCGGGCGTGTCGGGTCTCAACCCCGAGATCATGGGCCTCGGCCCCATCGAAGCCATCCGCAAGGCGCTCGCCCTGGCCGGCAAGACCATCGACGAGATCGACCTGGTCGAGATCAACGAAGCCTTCGCGGTGCAGGTGATCGGCTCGGCCAAGCACCTCGGGATCGACCTCGACAAGCAGATGAACGTGCACGGTGGGGCGATCGCGCTCGGTCACCCGTTCGGCATGACCGGCGCACGCATCATGACCACGCTCATCAACGGTTTGCAGTTCGAGGACAAGACCTGGGGCGTCGAGAGCATGTGCGTGGGTGGTGGCCAGGGAATGGCCATGGTGATCGAGCGCCTCAGCTGATCACCCGCTGAGCATCCGGGCCCCGCGACGTCACGATGTCGGTGGGGCGGGCGCTCACACGATGGGTGCCGGCAACGGCGCTGTGGTCCGCCGCAGCGCCGTTGCCGCGCAACCGGCGATCGCCACCAGGCCTGCAGCCGCACCGAACGCGGCGCCGGCACCCCAGGCGCTGTAGATCGGTGGCCCGGCGAGAGCCGAGACGGTGCCACCCAACATGTTGAGCGCGCCCGACAGGCCCTGTGCGGCCGACGAGCGGCCGACCGGCGCCGACTGGGCCACGAAGGCCTGCGTGGCCGGCACGCCGAGCGCCTGCACGCTGCCCTCCACCGCGAACAGTGCGGTGATGACCAACGGGGCCGACAACAGGCCGTACACGGCGGTGATGGGCGCAACGAGCACCAGCGAGATCATGCTCACCCGAAACGCACCATGCCTGTCGGCCAGACGCCCACCGGTGGTGGCCAGGAGCGCGAACGGGACGCCGTACATCAGGAAGCCGAGGCCGATCATCACGTTCGATGCGCCGCGGTCGGTCATGTACCGGTCGAGGATCGCGTCGTACATGCCCACCGGGAAGAACAGCGCCATGGTGAGCAGGACACCGATCTGCATCTCGCGCAACCGCAGCAGATCGAGGCTGAGCCGGTGCCTGACCGGAGACATCGCCGGTTCAGGCAGCGGTCGCCCGGCGAGCATGACCAGGGCGACCAAGGCGGCCATGCCACAGACCAGGAACGGCCAGCGCACACCGAACGGGTCGACCAGGACGGCTCCGATGATGGGACCGGTGACGAACCCAGCGAGCTCGACCCCGCCGAGCGTGCCCAGCCGCTCGCCGACGCGATCGGTGGACATGCTGGCGGCGATCGCACGGGCAGCGGGCAGGAACAGGCCGTTCGACAATCCGACGATCGCCCGCGCGATCACCAGCGCGATCAGCGTGGACGAGGCCGCGAACATCAGGCTCCCGGCGATCGCCGCGGCCAAACCGGCCAGCAACAGGCGCTTCGAGTGACCCCGATCGGCCAGCGGCGCGAGGAGCAGTTGACTGACGAACCCGACGCCCATGCCGGCGCCGGCGATCAGGCCCAGGCCGGCAGTGCCGAAGCCGTATGCGTCCTGGAGGTCGCTCAGCAGCGTGAAGACGACGCTGTTGGCAATGCCCACCGCAGCAGTGGCGAGGAGCAGAGCGATCCAGCCGGGTGCTGCGGTGCGGTCTACGCGTCCCATCGGTTGGGACGATCGGCCCGCACGCGCACCATCCCCGGTTCGTTCGGTACTCGGAACGCGCGCACGACGTACTGCTCGCCGCCTGCCATCAGTTCGGCCAACGCCCACGAGTCGCTCGAGTCGCGCAGGCCGACTCCGGAGGGGGAGCCCAGCGGGTGCAGCGCGTCGACGTCGAGGCCGGCCGAGTCGGCCTCGGCATGCCACAGCGCCACCAGTCCTCGCCGCAGGTCGGGCTCGGTCATCAAGTCGTCGCCCGACAGGCACAGTTCGACATTGGTGATGCTGACCGGCTGCACGCAGCACGGATCGATGACGTCGCCGCCCAGTTCACCGTCCAGCATCACCACGATCGGGCCGGGCTGCTCGACGCTGCCGGTGGCCCCGCCGACGAAGCCGTACTTCACGATCGGGAAACCGTCGTCACCTGTGGTCTCCACACGCACACGATCGCCCGGTCGGAGAACCATCAACGGGCCTCTGGCTCACCGTGGGTACCAGCGAGACGGTCAGCGCGCACCTGGGCGATCACTGCGTCGCTCAGCCGCGGCCATTCCCGCAACGCCGTGTCGGCCCAATCGTCGAATGGACGATCGGTGAGCGCGACGCACGCGACACCACGATCGTCGATAGCCCCCAGGTCCACCCACAGAAGGGTACCGGTACCGCCGAAGTGACCGAACGCATACTGAGAATTGGTGGCGCCCATCCAGTGCGGATCCTTGTCGCCGTGGATCTCCACGCCGAGCCCCCACGAGCACCGGGCGAACCGACCGATGCCCGGCACGACGCCAGCGAGATCGGGGAAGACCGGCGCGGTTGCGAGCGCTGCCATCGGGGCGCTGAGCAGTGTGGGACGGGCGAGTTCGATCGCGAATCGGCACAGGTCGTCGACCGTGCTCCACACCTGATGCGCCGGCGACCCGAGCAACTCGCTCGCGGTCATGCCGAGCGGTTCGAACACGGCCTCGGCGAGGTACCGGTCGAACGGCATCTCTGCCGCGGCCGCCACAGCGTCAGCGGCGAGCTCGATGCCGGCGTTGGAGTAGATGCGACGCGTGCCGGGCGCAGCGATGGGGTCGACGCCGTCGAAGGGGTACCCGCCGGCGTGAGCCAGCAGGTGACGCAGGGTGCACCCTGGTTGACCGATCGGGTCGTCGAGCTCGAGCAGACCTTCCTCGACCGCGATCAGCATGGCCCACGCGGCGAGCGGCTTGGAGATCGACGCGAGGCGGTAGCGGAGGCTCGTGTCGCCTTCCGTGCTCACCGTTGCGGCGGCGCCCGGCGCGAGCACGATCATCGCCGCGCTCGCGTGATCGACCGGCCACGAGCGGATGAGCTGAAGTGACGTCACCGTGATGGTCCCTTCTCGTGCTCTCACTCGTGCGAGTCGCAGATCAGGCCAAGCCCGACGACCGCAACGACTCGGCCACGTGGAACGCCAGATCGAGGCTCTGGCGGGCGTTGAGCCGAGGGTCGCACACGGTCTGGTAGCGGTCGGCCAACTCCGAATCGAGGATCTTGTCGGCGCCGCCGATGCACTCCGTGACGTTGTCGCCGGTGAGCTCGACGTGAATGCCGCCCGGCCAGGTGCCCTCGCCATGGTGGGCCCTGACGAAGCCGTCGATCTCGGTGCAGATGTCGGCGAAGTCGCGCGTCTTGTGACCGCTGCTCGAGGTGAACGTGTTGCCGTGCATGGGGTCGCAGGCCCACACCACCGGATGGCCGGAGTCGCGGACGGCACGAAGGATCGGAGGCAGCGAGGCCTCCACCTTGCCGGCGCCCATCCGACTGATGAGCGTCAGCCGGCCGGGGATGCGCGCGGGGTTGAGGCGATCGCACAGCTCGAGCACGAAGTCGGGAGTGGTGCTGGCACCGATCTTGCAACCGATCGGGTTGCCGACACCGCGGAGAAATTCGACGTGGGCACCGTCGAGCTCGCGGGTGCGTTCGCCGATCCACAGCATGTGCGCCGAGCAGTCGTACCAGCCGCCGGTGAGCGTGTCTTGCCGGGTGAGTGCCTCCTCGTAACCGAGGAGCAGCGCTTCGTGGCTGGTGTAGACGTCGACCTCGCTGAGGTTGTGGTTGTTCTCGACTTCGACGCCGCAGGCGCGCATGAACTTCAGCGCCCGGTCGATCTCGTTGGCGAGGTTCTCGTAACGACGCCCTTCGGGGCTGGAGGCGACGAACTCCTGCGTCCACGCATGCACGCGCGTGAGGTCGGCGAAGCCGCCCTTGGTGAACGCGCGCACGAGGTTCAGGGTGGAGGCCGACTGGTGGTAGGCCTGCACGAGTCGCTCGGGGTTCGGGACTCGGGCGGCCTCGGTGGGCGTGGGGTCGTTCACGATGTGGCCGCGGAAGCTGGGGAGCTCGAGCCCGCCGATCGTCTCGAAGTTGCTGGAGCGCGGCTTGGCGAACTGGCCGGCGATGCGGCCGACCTTCACCACGGGCACGCCGAGCGAGTACGTGAGCACGACGGCCATCTGCAGGATGACGCGCAACTTCTCGCGGATGTTGACTGCGGAGAACTCTTCGAAGCTCTCGGCGCAGTCGCCGGCTTGCAGGAGGAACGCATTGCCCGCCGCGACCTGACCGAGCGAGGCCTGCAGTGAGCGGGCCTCACCGGCGAAGATCAGCGGGGGATAGCTGGAGATCTGCTTCAACGCCCGATCGAGGTCGCCCGTGTCGGGCCACTCCGGTTGCTGATTGGCCGTGTGCGAATGCCACGACGAGGGACTCCAGTCCTTTGCCACGGCTGGAATGCTAGCGACGGGCTTCCAACTGGCGGCAGAGGGAATCGCCGGGGTCGGCGTCGAGGGTGAAGCCGGCGAAGGGCACCATCTGCCCGGACGGGGCGCCGAAGTGGAACAACGCGAGCTGGTCGCCGACGAGGACGGAGAGCTGACCGACGATCGGATCGACGACCACCGTCACGTCGCGGAGGACCCCGTCGGCCGGCGCGTCGATCACCGCGCCGAACGTCGGCTCGGAATCTGCTTCGGCTCCGGGAGCAAAGGAGAACTGGATTCCGTCGCCGACCGCGGCCACGTCGATCATCCAGTCGTCACCTCCGACGACGGGTGTGCTGGCGGCCGGGTCGGTCGGGGCCGTGAGGTCGCCCTGCAGCGCGAGTGACCCATTGGCCCGTTCGAGCGCGACCCAGGTGCCTTGCTCGGCGATGTAGACGCCCGAGCACGCACCGGCGTCGTCGTGTGCCAACCCGACCACGCCGTCTCGCGGCACGGGGGCGCCGATCACCAGATCGACCAGGCCTGGTGCGGGATCGCCGAAGATCCAACCGTCGGTGCGGTATCGCCATTCGGTGAAGCCCGGCTCCTTGAGCTGCTGGGTCCAGAGTGCGAGAGACACGTTGCACCACGCGCCCCACGTCACCAGCGCGACCGTGGCGATGCGTGCCGCCCGCGTCAGGCGCGTCGGGCGCAACGACCTGTGCGAAGGCATCGCGATGGTGGCGAACGCCAAGGCGGCGGGCACCAGCAGCAACGGCATCATGTCGACCAGATAACGGTTGCCGATGAACCCGATGGTGAAGGTGGGACTGGCCGCGATCGCCCCGCCGACGACGAGTGCGAGCAGCGTCCATCGGCGTCGCCGGACTGCGACGACGATGCCCAGGATCGCGGCGCCGAGCAGCAGCGTGGCCGAAGCGGTGAGCGATGCCGATGGGGTGATCGTCTCGAGCGGGTACGAACTGCGATCGGTGGCGAGCGGGCCGTAGCGCACGAACGGCACCAAGCGCTCGAAGCGGATCGTGTCGGGCCGGAGGTACTGGACGATCGTGGTGGTGAGGAACTTGGTCGAGAAGAAACTGTCGTTGTTGCCGGCGAACCATGCGGCACGCACAGGGTCGTTCAAGCTGAGGAGCTGCAGCTGGCCCGGCAGCTTGGCGGGGGAGCCGAACTTGGCCCAGTTGATCGCGGCGTGCATCGCGAATCCCGCAACCGATGCACCGATCACCGTGCCCACGGCGCGCCGCTCCGCCGTCTGGTTGCGATCCGCCGCGGTGGCCGACGATCGACGCGACCAGAACGCCACGACGATGGCGAGAGACGCTCCGGCCGCCACCCCGAGGCCGACGGAGGCGCGGGTGAGGATGCCGGCAGCGAGGGGGAAGGCTGCCGCTGCGAGCTGACGAGTCGTGACGGTGTGGAGGTGGAGCAGCCTCATGGTGCCGACGATCGCCCACACCGCGAGCGCGGCTGCCCACAGCTCGGTCTCGTGGTACACGCTCACCCAGCCCGACAGGAACAGCACGGGCGAGCAGGCTGCTGCGGCCACGAATCCGGCAATCCGCCACCTCGATGCCGACGGCCCGAGATGACGTACGAGGTGGAAGCATCCGGTGCAGAAGGTGGCGAACCCGGCGATCATCGAGGCTCGGGCGAGGCGTCCGGCGAACACGTCGCCGAACAGAGCGAACGGCATCCGGACGAGGGCGAGGAACGGCCCGTAGTACAGGTAGGTCGCGCCGTCGATCAGGAAGCCCTCGGGTCCGGGCACCTCCGGGCGCACGGCCAGTTGGAAGCGGAGGAAGGAGCGTGCCTGTTCGTCGTAGAAGTCGTTGCTGTAGGCCTCGCGGATGAACATGTCCCACGGCCGGAACCGGCACACGATCAGCGCGAACACCACGGTCGCCGCGATGGTGACGAGGCGAGCGGTGCGTGCCGTCGAGTCAGCTGGGTCTGTCGGTCGCCACATCGGGCGTGTCCGCGTGGTCCGCGTGGTCGGCGTGTTGCTCGCGGTGGAACGGCTCGTGGAGCGGCTGATCGAGAGCCGGGTTCACGTCGAGCTCGTACACGAACTGATAGGCGAACATCGTCGGCCACACCCGCACCAGCGCCCGGTCGACCAGCGCGGCCAGACGGCCGACTCCCACGTCGGTGTTCATCTTCAACGCATCGAACGGCAGGCCGGTGTGGCGTCGATCGATCGGTTGCAGTCCGGCCTGTTGGGCGAGGCGGACGAACGACCGACGCGTGAAGAAGCGCAGATGGGTGGAGTCGAGGATGCCGCGTTGGTCGTAGTCGAACAAACCCAGCGCGGTGCGGCCGCGCGGGTACCAGTGCGAGATGTTGGGCACGCTGGCGATCACCGTGCCGCCCGGGCGGAGGCGATCGGCCATCTCGGTGAGCAGGTGCTGCGGCCCGCGAACGTGTTCGATCACATCGGCTGCCAGCACGACGTCGAAGTCGCCGCCCAGCTCGTCGGGGAGCCCGAGCTCGAGGTCGGCTTGGACGAAGTGATCCATGCGCCCGCGCACGCCGGGTTCCTCGGCGACGTCGACGCCGGTGACGCGGTGGCCCTGAGCCGTGAGGGCTTCGGCCAACCAGCCGGGGCCGCAACCCACGTCGAGCACATGCATGGGTGGGCGGGTCTGCATGAACTGCAGCACGCGGCCGTGCGAGCTGTGCGCTGACGGCTTGTAGGCGTATGGCTCGGCGACCTTACCGACTTCGCCGGAGCCGAAGCCGGTGCGACCGAGCCGGTGGCGAACGGTGTCGATCATGATGTCGCGGGCATACGCGACGCCGTTCACGCGGCAGATCTCGTCGCCGTAGTAGGTGGGG
>JAYUSX010000390.1:0-3289 GCA_043755475.1 Actinomycetota bacterium | reverse complement strand
CGCTCGACGGCTACCGGGTCAGCTGGGTGACGGCCCACAACAACGGGCTGTACGGGGTGTACGCGTTCGCGTCGCGCGGTGGGTTGATCGAGCAGGTGTACGTCAGCGGCCATCCCGACTCGGGGATCTACGTCGGTCAGTGCAAGCCCTGCGACGTGGTGGTGCGTGACTCCGTGGCGGAGTACAACGCGATCGGCTACTACGGCACCAACGCCTCGGGCGGCGTGTATGTGATCGACTCGGTGTTCGCTCACAACCGCCTGGGCCTGACGCCGAACTCCCAACAGGCCGAACTGCTCGCGCCTCAGGTGGAAACGGTGATCGCCGGCAACCTCGTCGTCGACAATGCCGAGGCTGCGACACCAGCGATCGCGAACGGCTTCTTCGGCGGTGGCATCGCCATCGGTGGCGGTACCGCCAACACCGTCGTGCGCAACCGCGTCAGCGGGCACAGCGCGTACGGGATCGGCGTCGTCCGCCTCGGCATCTACGCACCCGAACGAAACACCGTCGAAGGCAACGTGCTCGACGACAACTCGCTCGACCTGCTGTACCTACCCGACCCGTCGATCGATCATTCTGCGGCGAACTGCTTTGCCCGTAACACCTTCACGACGTCGTTGCCGGAAGCGATCGAGACGCTCCTCCCCTGCCCTGGCTCGCGAACCCCGGTCGCTGCGGTGGTCTGGGAGCAGCCACCGCCTCCGGACGGCATCGACTACCGCGACGTGCCGGCGCCTTCGGCGCAACCATCGATGCCGGACGCTGCGACGGCTCCCTGGACATCGGCTTCCCCGATCCCGCCCGCGGTCGATCTCGCCTCGATCCGCGTGCCCGAGCGATGAGGGGTGCGCGGCCGTGGGCCGCGATCACCTTGTGGGCGTTCGCTCTGACTGCCTGCGGCGGCGACGCGGCCGAGCCCACCGAGCGACCCCTCACCTCCAAGGAGTCGGCGATGCTCGCCAACGTGTTGTTCGAGAACGTGGAACGCGGCGGCGCCAACTTCCAGCTCGCGGTGCAGGTGGGCGACGGCGCGACGATCAACCTCCAAGGTGAGGTCGATTGGAGCGAGCACCGCGGACATGCACAGGTGAGCACTCGCAACGTGGAGCAAGGCGTTCGCGAGGTGTTCTGGTCCGACGATGCGGTGCTGGAGGCTCGTGACGACCTGGCACCGCTGCTCGAGCAGGCGGGACGGCCTGCAGTGCCGTGGGTGGTTCGCGACCCCGACCCGGTGGGCCGCCAACTCGACCAGGCGTTGGCACTGGTGACGGGATTGGCTGCCGAACAGCGCGACAACCCCCTGCTGATCGAGCAGGAGCCCGGATCGGCGTTCCTGCGCGACGACACGCTGCGCGGTGTGGATGTGGTGGTGCTTCGATACGGGGAGCGTGCGGTCTACTGGCTGGCCGCCGATGACGGCCGACTCGTGCGGTTCGAGAGCGACAACGCGTCGCGGACGCGGCCCGTGGTGTTCGACGTGCTCGAGTTCGACGAGATGACGATCGACGGCCCTCCCGTCGATCAGATCACCGACGTCGCCGAACTCGGTGATCTGTACACCGCTGCCCTCACCACCTGACCCGAGTCCCACATCCCAGCCGAATCCCACGCGGTTCGGTCAGCGCCGTGGAAGGCTCGACACGAAAGCCCAGGCCGCCTCGACCTGACGTTCGGTGATCGGACACAGGTCGGCCACCGACACGTCGAGCTCGCGCTCGCGTGCGAATGCGGACAGCCCGGCGAGACACTCACGGAAGTCGGCCTCCGCGACGGCGATGTCGTCGGGATGGGCGCGGGCCATGGACCGAACGACGATGTCTCGTGCCCGTTCGGGGTCGTTGCCTTGCACGTGGGCGAGCGCGCACACCGCGAAGGCGATGATCTCGCCGTGCACGGGGTGAGCCCCGGTTCGGTGCTCGTACGAGTACGCCCAGAAGTGCTCACTGCCTTCTTCGAATCTGCTGTGCCCGGCCCAGGCGCAAGCGGCACCGATACGTCGGTAGGCACTCGCGATCCACCGCACCCCTGCTTCCGTCACCGCTCCGACCTCATCGGCGACAGCCTCGAGCTCGTCGAGCAACGTGGCGCCCAGCGCGGCCAGACGGTCGTTCCATGCCGCGCCGTGACCGGCATCCGACGCGAGGCGCCAATCGAACAGCCCCGTGTGGCACGACAAGATGTCACCGATCCCTGCCCGATTGAGATTCGCAGGGGCGCTGCGCACGAGGGCAAGATCGAGAATCACCAGTTGCGGGACGATGTTGGCGATGTAGCGCACGTTGCCCCCGTCTCGCACGCCGATGGCATCGGTGAAACCAGCATCGACCGACGTGATCGACGGCACCTGCACCAGAGGCAACCCGAGCTGCCACGCGACGAACTTGGCGGTGTCGAGCGCCGTTCCTCCGCCGATGCCCACGACCGTCGACCCGGCGAGCGCATCCGGTGGATGGGCGTCACGCAGCGAGGTCACGGTCTGCTCGAGATGGCGGAGATCCATGTTCCACGACCCGACCACGGCAACCGGTGTGGGCAGCACGGGAGCGAGTCGACTCCACGGCGGATCGTTGGCGCACACCACGAGCGGCGTGCCCAGACCGTGGAGCGCCTCCACTGCATCCACCTCTTCGAACGGGAACGGCGAGCCGATTCCCTCTGCCCCCAGATCGTGCATGGGGCGACTATACGATCGCGCCGTGGCGACGATCAGACCCGTTCACCCGAGCACCGGAGGGCCGGCGGGTGAGGGCAGAGTGGTGCTGGTGGTGGTCGCCCACGCCGACGACGTCGCCTTGTTCCTGGGCGGCACGGTGGCCGCATGGTCGGATGCGGGTTGGCGGGTGGTGGTGGTGCGGGTCACCGATGACCGCTGGGACTCGATCGGATTGACCGAGGACGAGACGATCGAGGCGAACACCGCCGAGTTCCGACGGGCCTGCGATGTGCTCGGAGTCGCACACATCGTCGAACTCGGATACGCGACGGACGTTCTCGCCGACGTGAGTGAGGTGACGCTGCGCGAGCAGATCATCCGTCAGGTTCGTACCCACCGCCCGTACGCCCTGGTGACCTTCGATCCGTTCAGCATGTTCGGCGAGGACAACCAAGATCACGTGCAAGTGGCGCGGGCCACCGACGAGGCCTTCTGGACCAGCCAGTTCGACCTCCATCATCCGGATCACCTCGACGCAGGTCTGCAGCCGCACGGCGCGTTCGAACGTTGGTACTTCGGTCGACGGGTGATGGACGTGACCGATGTGGTCGACGTCTCGGCCACGCTCGACCG
>JAYUSX010000389.1:0-8256 GCA_043755475.1 Actinomycetota bacterium | reverse complement strand
GCATGGTCACCGGCGACATGGGCTTCAGCGTGCCGAACTCGCTTCCCGTCGCCCAACTCATCAAGGGCCGGGTGATGACCACGGTGCTCCTCGGCGTCTACGCCATCGTGTGGGGCATCATCATTGCCGTCCCCTTCGCCGTGCGTCAGGCCTACAAGCGTGACAGCGCCTTCGACAAGATCGGCAGCGGTCTGTCGTTCGCATTCGTCTCGGCGCCAGCCATCGTGCTCGCCCCGATCCTCACGCTCATCCTCATCAAGCAGAACACGATCACCCTGTGGTGGCCGTTGAACGACTACCAGGTCACCTTCGGAGGCTGGTTCCCGCGAATCGGCAACAAGGTGTACCCGTGGCAAGACCTCGGAGAGCACTTCCGGAACTTCTTCGTTCCAACGCTGGTGCTCACGTTGCCGATCGCCGCAGTGTTCAGCCGCCTGCTGCGTGGCGACATGGTGCAGACGCTGCAGGCCGACTTCGTCACCCTGGCCAGCGCCAAAGGCGTCTCGCCCCGGCGAGTTCTGTGGGTACACGCCCTGCGAAACTCGCTGTTCTCGCTGCTCACCAGCGTGGGACTCCAGATCGGCGGAATCGTCGGCGGCGCGATCGTCGCCGAGACGTTCTTCGATCTCGACGGCATGGGCACCATGCTCGTCGTCGCGATCTTGAGCAAGGACCTGTTCACCGTCCAGAGCGCCGCAGCCATTCTCGTCGCGAGCGTGGTGGTCGTGAACCTCACCGTCGACCTGCTGTACGCCGTGCTCGATCCGCGTATCCGCCACGCCCGAGCGCTCGCCTGAAGACCAACGGGGATCAGCCATGACGACCACCATCACACCTTCCACCGCAATGACTCCCGCTTCGCCCGAGCCGGCGGCCGAACTCGCTCCCCGCCGCCGGCGCTTCAAGCGACCTCCCATCGGGTACGCGTTCGCCATCGTGTTCCTCGTCGCCCTGACGTTCATGGCGTTCTTCGCCGACTACCTGCCGTTCATCCCCTATCCCGATACGAAGATCCTTGGCCCCGACGGCAAGGTGGGGCGGTACGACTGGGGGCCCAGCTGGACGGCATGGTTCGGCACCGACGGAGTGAGCAACGACGTCTTTTCGAAGACGATCTACGGTGCGCGCACGTCACTGCAGGTCGGTGTCTTCGCCACGGTGCTCGGCATCGTCGTCGGCGGCGCCCTCGGCGTGATCGCTGGGTACTTCCGTGGCATGGTCGATCGTGTTGTGATGATCATCACCGACTGCCTGCTCGCGCTGCCTGCACTCTTGCTGGCGATCATCCTCGTGAACCGGCTCGACGACTATCGCCTCGACACTGCGTGGCTCGGCTGGTTGAGCCGGAAGTGGCAGATCGTGCTCACCCTCGGAATTCTTGCCATCGCACCCCTCGCTCGAATCGTTCGGGCCCAGACCCTGTCGCTGCGCGAGCGTGAGTTCGTGCTCGCTGCGCGCAGCATCGGCGCCAAGCCTGGACGAGTGATGCTCAGAGAGATCCTGCCCAATCTGATCCCGGTGATCCTCACCGTGGCATTCACCGGCCTCAGCATCCTGATCGCTGCCGAGGGTGCGCTCGCCTTCCTCGGCCTCGGCGTCGAGGTCGGCACACCCACGTGGGGCAAGCTGATCGACGAGAACCGCAACAAGATCGACGAGTCGTGGTGGGCGACGATCTTCCCCTGCATGATGCTGTTCCTCACCGTGTTGTCGTTCAACCTCATCGGCGAACGGCTCAGCCGTCGCTTCGACATCCGGCAGGCTGGTGTATGAGCACACAGATCCAGGCGACGTCGCGTGACATCGACGGGCCACTGCTCGAACTGAAAGACGTCACCACCCACTTCAGGACCGAGCGGGGCCTCGTGCGAGCAGTTGATGGTGTGAGCTTCACCTTGGAACGTGGCAAGGCTCTCGGCATCGTCGGCGAATCGGGTTCGGGCAAGACCATCCTGTCCCGCTCGATCATGGGTCTGCTTCCACCTCGCGGCACGGTCCGCGGTGGCAGCATCAAGTTCGAGGGTCGCGAGATCGGCAACCTCGACCGCAAGGCGATGCGCAGCGTGTGGGGCAAGGAGATGGCGATGATCTTCCAGGATCCGATGACATCGCTGAACCCGGTGATGAAGATCGGCAAACAGATCGCCGAACCGCTCCAGATCCACCTCGGCATGACCAAGCAGAACGCATGGGCGACGGCCGAGCGACTGATGCAGGACGTGCGCATCCCCGAGGCCAAGCGGCGTCTCGAGCAGTACCCGCACGAGATGTCGGGGGGCATGCGTCAACGGGTGATGATCGCGATCGCGCTCGCCTGCGGCCCCACCGCACTGTTCGCCGACGAGCCCACCACTGCACTCGATGTCACCGTGCAGGCGCAGATCCTCGATCTGCTCGGCGAACAGCGCAAGGACCGCAACATGTCACTCGTGCTCGTCACCCACGACCTCGGCGTCGTGGCCGGCCATACCGACGAGATCGCCGTCATGTACGGCGGCAAGCTCGTCGAGAAGGCCAGCACCAGGGGGCTCTTCGCGAACATGAAGATGCCGTACACCGAGGCCCTGCTGCTCAGCATTCCCAAGCTCGAAGACCGCAGCCACACGCGCCTCAATGCAATCGCCGGACGACCGCCCGATCTGGTGAACCCACCGAAGGGCTGCCGGTTCTCTCCACGGTGCCCATACGCAGTCGACAAGTGCCGCGACGAGGAACCACCGTTGATCGCGACCGCCGAAGATCCCAACCACCTCTATGCCTGCTGGTACCCCGTTGGCAGCGAGGCCTACCACGAGGCCAAGGTGAGGATCGCCGCGTCGAAGGTCGCGCTGTCGGCCGTCGCCGCAGCAGGAGGCAACTGACATGGCCGGCACGGGCAAAGCGCACCTGCGCGACTCCCCCGATGTGCTGCTGCGCATCGAGGATCTCGTCGTCGAGTTCCCCGTCGGCCGAACCGGCCTGAAGGTCAATGCCGTCAGCGGCATCAGCCTCGATGTGTTGAAGGGCGAGACCCTCGGCCTCGTCGGCGAGTCGGGGTGCGGAAAGAGCACCACCGGACGAGCGATCATGCAACTCCCCCGGCCCACCAGCGGTTCGGTGCAGTTCGAGGGCAGAGAGCTCACCTCGATGCAGGGCGACGTGATGCGCGAAGCGCGGACGCGGATGCAGATGATCTTCCAGGATCCGATCTCGTCGCTGAACCCACGACGCAAGGTGCGTCAGATCGTGATGGAGCCGCTCACCATCTGGAAGCGCGGCAACGAGGCCGAGCGTTCGGCCAAGGTCGACGCGATCCTCGACAAGGTCGGCATCGATCCGGTGCGCGCCGGCGAGAGCCAGCCGCATCAGTTCTCCGGTGGTCAGTGCCAACGCATCTCGATCGCTCGTTCCCTGGTGCTCGACCCGTCGTTGATTATCTGTGACGAGCCCGTGAGCGCGCTCGACGTGAGCGTGCAGGCGCAGGTGCTGAACCTGCTCGAGGATCTGAAGGCCGAGTACGGCCTCACCCTGATCTTCATCGCTCACGACCTTGCCGTCGTCAAGAACATCAGCGACCGAGTGGCCGTGATGTACCTCGGCAAGATCTGCGAGGTCGCCCCGTCGGACGAGTTGTACGCCCGACCGGCCCATCACTACACGTCGGTGCTGCTCAACTCGATCCCGGTCCCCGATCCCGAGGTGGCGATCACCAAGACCTCGATCGAGGGCGAGCCACCCTCGCCGGTGCTGCCGCCTCCGGGCTGCCGGTTCAACCCGCGGTGCCCCGCAGCGCAAGACATCTGCCGCAGCGAGGAACCCCAGCTCCGCGCCGTCGGCGAAGGCCACTTCGTGGCCTGCCACTTCCCCACCGTCGCCCCCGTCGAGCTCACCGTCCGCTGACACATGTCCGTGAGCCAGACCCGCAGTACGTGCGGGTGCGGCTCACGAAACGTTGGTCAGGTGTTGGTGTAGCGCGGCGGGCGGCGTTCGAGGAAGGCTGACATGGCCTCGCGGTGGTCGAGGGTGGCGCTGGCCATGATCTGCTGCCGGTTCTCGAGATCGATCGCGGCCTGCATGCCGGGGATCTCGAGGGCGCTCCACATGCCCTCCTTGGTGAGGGCCACACCGAAGGGGGCGTTGAGCATGATCTGCTCCGCCTTGGCATAGGCGGCGTCGATCAGCGCGTGGTCGTCGAGGAGATCGACCACGAGACCGATCCGGTAGGCCTCTTCGGCGTCGAACACCCGCCCGGTGAGCATCAACTCCTGCGCCCTCGATGCACCGATCAGACGCGGCAGCACCCAGCTCGTCCCGATGTCGCACGCGGACAGCCCGATGCGGATGAACGCCGCGTTGAACGTGGCCGAACGGGCCGCCAGGCGCACATCGCTGCCCAGCACCAGGGCGAATCCGCCTCCCGCGGCAGGACCGTTCACGGCGGTGATCACCGGTTGCGGCAGCGACCGCAGGTGTGGGATGAGCGACGCGATGTGCTTCTGCGTGGCAAAACCTGCTTGCGTCCGGCCCATCCCGCCGGTGTGTGGGGTGGTGCCATAGCCGCCGAGATCGAGGCCCGCACAGAACCCACGACCAGCACCCGTGAGCACGACGACACGAACCGCCGGGTCGACCGCGATGTCGTCGAGGTGATCGTGCAGCGACTGCACCAGTTCGGCGGTCATCGCGTTCAGCTTGGCCGGACGATTCAGCTCGAGAAGGGCGATGCCCGGACGCGGCGACGTGCGCACGACGGGACCAGCTGTGTCACTCATGCAGCCATCGTTGCCGATCGGCGGAGCGGCGCCCGAACGGAACCGCCGCGGTCGACGGGATCGGGGCTTCTTCCGGTCAGCGCTTGCGGTACTTCAGCGAAAGGATCACGGCGACGACGATGATGGCCAGCGTCATCACGATGAAGACGGCGCGCCCGGCGGCCGAGTCGATGTCGTCCGTCGGAGCCCCCGCCGAGGCGACGGCGAAGCCGCCCGGCAGCACCACGGCCAACAGGACGGGCACGACGACGGCGCACACCAGGGCAATGCACACTCGCCCACGCCTGACGACGCCCCCACGCGTCACTGCGGACGCGCCGACGGCGGGTGCACCGGGCATGGACAGAGATCGGGACATGGATCGAGACATGGATCCAGCGTAGGTCCAGGCCTGGTGTCGCACCCAGCGGCTACCGTCGCCCTCGTGCACATGCTGATCACGGCGCCGGTCGCCGACCCCGCTGATCAACTGCCCCACCGACACACGCTGGCGCCGCTACGAAACGGACGCTGGGATCCCACGACCCGGCTCAGTGCCGGCGAGTTCTGGCGGGCGACGCTCACGCCCCACGGACCCGGCACGCTGCACCTCGACTGGCGCGGCGGCACCGTTCGCACCGACGCCTGGGGGCCAGGCGCCGAGTGGCTGATCGCTCAGGTTCCTGCGCTCGTGGGCGCGCTCGACCATCCCGTCAGGTTCGTCGACGCTCCCCGCGCCGTGCTGCAGGCACAACGCAACCACCCCGATCTCCGAATCGGCGCAGGGGGCACGCTCTACCACGACCTGCTGCCCACCATCCTCGCCCAGCGGATCACCGCCGGAGAAGCGGTCGACCAGTGGCGCCGGCTGTGCACCGCGCTGGGCGAGCGCGCCCCTGGCCCACACCCCGAGCTCCATCTGCCCCCCGCACCCGACGTGTTGGCGGCCACGCCATCGTGGAGCTTCCATCCCCTCGGCATTGAACGCAAGCGAGCCGAGGCCCTGATCACGGTCGCCCGCAACGCGCACCACCTCTGGGACTGGAGCGGTCTCTCGACGGCACAGATCGCCAGCAGGCTCGTCTTGCTGCCCGGCGTGGGCGAGTGGACGATCGGCACGGTGTTGGGCTCTGCGTTCGGTGAGCCCGACGCGCTCCCGGTCGGTGATTTCCATTTCAAGAACACCGTGGCGTGGGCACTCGTCGGCGAGCCGCGGGGCACCGACGAGCGGATGCTCGAGCTCCTCGAACCGTTCCGTGGCCAGCGAGGACGCGTGCTCAAGCTGCTGTTGCTCGATGGCAACGGTGCACCCAAGTTCGGGCCGAGGCAACGCATCGTGCCGATCCGCCGGTGGTAGTTTCGGGCGGCTCATGAGTACCGCCACCGCCGACCTGCCCACGCACACCGAGGCACCGCCGTGGCAGTCGTATCTCAAGCGAGCGGGCATCGCCTATCTCGCTTCTCGGCTGTGCGTGGTCGCCGGAGCGGCCATCGTGGCCGCCCAGGAAGTGGCCGAACGCAACCGCTTGGGCGAGGCCCGACCGCGCAACGCGATCGGCCTGATCACCCAGGTGCTCACCTCGTGGGACGGGGCCTGGTACCTCCGCATCGTCCGCGGCTGGTATCCCACGTCGATCCCCCCCGACGTCACGTACAACGACCTGGAGGCGCGGGCTGCGTTCTTCCCGGTGTACCCGATGGTGGTCCGCGCCGCCGATGCGATCCTGCCGGGCGGAGACGTGTTCGCCAGCCTGTTGGTCAACTTCGTGCTCGGCGCGGTCGCGATCTACCTGGTCGGCCTCATCGCCCGCGACCTGTTCGGACCGCGAGTCGCGTATCGGGCGATGATCCTGATGGCGTTCTTCCCGGGCAGCGTGGCGCTCAGCCTCACCTATTCCGAGGCAACCCTCATCACCGTCGCCGCCGGTTGTCTGCTGATGCTGCATCGCAAGCACTGGCTGGCGGCCGGGGTGCTCGCAGCCATCGGGTCGGGCACCAGGCCCAACGGGGTCGGGCTGATCGTCGCCTGCGCGGTGGCCGCCTTCCTCGCGATCAAGGATGATCGTGACTGGCGTTCGTTGCTGGCACCGCTCCTTGCCCCGATCGGGTTCGTCGCGTTCCAGCTGTACCTGTACGACCGAACCGGCGAGTGGGCCTGGTTCAGGGTGCAGACCGAAGCGTGGGACGAAGGGACCAGCTTCGGGCTCACCGCGGTGAAGAACACCTTGGAGGCGTTCACGCGCCCGCTGTCATCACCGACCGACACCCTCACAGCAGTGTCGGTGATCGTGATGGTGGCGCTGCTGATCGTGCTGTGGAAGCGGCGGCTGCCGTTGCCGATGGTGGCGTTCGTGATCGTCGTGCTCGCCCTCATGGTGTTGCCCAGCACGGTCACGGCGAGGCCTCGATTCCTCTACACCGCGTTCCCGTTGTTCATCGCCGCTGCGGCCTGGTGGCCCGACGAGCACGAGGAAGGGTGGGGGCTCACGATCGCCATGAGCGCTGCCGGCATCGTGGCACTCACCGGTCTGTACGGCGTGCTCGGCGCCATTCCGTGAGCCTGATTCCGTGAGCCTGATTCCGTGACGGATCCGGTGCCTCGTCGGTGGCGACGGCTGCCGTCGCCGGGTGTGCTGGTCCTGGCCGCGCTCACCTATCTCCCTGCCCTGACGGCCAAGCCCGGCCGGATGCCCACCGACACCAAGCTCTTCCTCTATCTCGATCCAGGCCGCCTGGTCGCCGATGCTCCGTTCACCTGGGACACCCGCCAGTTCGCCGGCTGGGTGCCACACCAGACGATCGCCTACCTGTGGCCGTCCGGACCGTGGTTCTGGTGCTTCGACCGGCTCGGTGTGCCCGACTGGATCGCCCATCGACTGTGGATCGGCACCCTGCTGTTCCTCGGCGGCCTCGGGGTGCGCTGGGCGGCGAAGCAACTCGGGTTGAACGCCGGCGCAGCAACCGTTGCCGGCATCGTGTACGCGCTGTCGCCCTACATCCTCCCGTACGTGTCGCGCACCTCGGTGATGCTGTTGCCCTGGGGCGGCATGGGTTGGCTGATCGGGCTCACCGTCAGAGCCACCACACGAACCCGATGGCGCGATGTGGGCCTGTTCGGACTGGTCGTGCTCACCATCGGCGCGGTGAACGCGGCAGCGCTCGCGCTCGTGGCACCCGGCCCCGTGCTCTGGCTGATCCACGCGGCATGGCAGCGCAGCATCACCTGGCGCACCGCGCTGCTCACCGCGATCAAGCTCGGCAGCGTCAGCGTCGTTGTGTCGCTGTGGTGGATGGTGATGCTCGTGGTGCAGGGCCGTCACGGTGCCGACGTGCTGGCATTCAGCGAGACGCTCGATGCGGTGTCGCTCACGTCGGTCAGCACCGAGACCCTCCGCGGCCTTGGCTACTGGCTCTTCTACGTGCGTGATCCGTACGCGTTCACCACGACAGCGGCGATCGATCACCTCGGCAGCTCGAAGGTGATCCTTGCCGGGTACGCACTGACGGCGGTGTGCCTGTTGGGCTT
>JAYUSX010000388.1:0-8286 GCA_043755475.1 Actinomycetota bacterium | reverse complement strand
ACGACCGCCCTCGACACCAGCGCCGACCCCAAGGCTTGCGCCCAGGGCAACACGATCACCGATGGTGTGCTCACCATCGCGACGGGCGAGCCGGCGTTCCCGCCGTACGTCATCAACGACGCCACCCCCGAGGACGGCCAAGGCTTCGAGGCAGCTGTCGCGATGGCCGTTGCCAAGGAGCTCGGGTTCGAGGGCGCAGCGGTCGCCTGGACGCGCACCCCCTTCGACGCAGCGATCTCGCCTGGTCCGAAGGAGTTCGACTTCAACCTCCAGCAGTACACGATCACATCGGAGCGCGCCCAGGTCGTCGACTTCAGCGACGGGTACTACTCCGCCGCGCAGGCCGTGTTCGGCTTCGCCGACTCACCCGCCGCCGCGGCCAAGACGATCGCTGATCTGAAGGGCCTGAACATCGGCGTCGCCGCCGGCACCACCAGCATCGCCTACGTCGAAGACACCATCCAGCCCGACGCAGAGGTGCAGGTGTTCAACGACAACGCAGCGGCGAAGATCGCCCTCGAGTCGAAGCAGATCGACGCGATCGTGAGCGACCTGCCGACCGCGTTGTTCGTCACGGCCGTCGAGATCGAAGGCACCAAGGTGTTCGGTCAGATCGAGGGCAGCGGCACCGACGAGTTCGGCCTGCTGCTCGCCAAGGACAGCGCGCTCACCGCGTGTGTGAACATCGCGCTGGCCAACCTCGAGGCCAGCGGCCAACTCGACCAGATCACCACGACCTGGATGTCGGAGTACACCGAGGCCCCGATCATCACCGCCGGCTGAGTCGCCGATCCCTCGTCCACCGACGATCGACTCGGCGAATCGTCCCGATGACCCAGCAGTCCGACGGAGCCGACGCGAACGCGTCGGCTCCGTCGCGCCCGGGCCCCAGCAGGCGCGCCGTCTACGACATCGAACAGCGCCGCCGGAGCACGCTCGTCGCGTCGGTATCGACGGTGCTGGTGGTGGCCGCGATCATCCTGCTGGTCCCGCTCACCCCAGGTTGGGACCGGGTGCGCGCCTCCTTCTTCGACTGGGACACGTTCGCCGATTCGCTGCCGAAGCTGTGGAAGCCCTTCTGGCTGAACATCCGCATCTTCCTCATCTGCGCACCGTGCATCGTCGTGGTCGGCATGCTCATCGCGATCGCCCGCAGCGTGCGGTCGCCGGCGCTGTTCCCCCTCCGACTGTTCGCCACCCTGTACACCGATGTCGTCCGCGGCGTGCCGGTGATCCTGTGGATCACGTTGATCGGATTCGGCGTGCCGGGGCTGTTCAACGAGCGGGCGTGGTACACCAAGCCGGTCATCTGGGGCGGGGTCGCCCTGGTGATGTGCTACTCCGCCTACGTGGCCGAGGTGTTCCGCGCCGGCATCGAGGGCATCCACGAGAGCCAGCGTGCGGCATCGAGATCGCTCGGTCTCAGCTCGACCCAGACGATGCGCAGCGTCGTGCTGCCACAGGCCGTTCGCCGCGTCGTGCCTCCCCTGATGAACGACATGGTCAGCCTCCAGAAGGACGTCGCGCTGGTCAGCATCATCGGCCCGGTCGAGGCCTTGCGCCGTGCCGGGATCCTGGTGTCGCAGAGCTTCAACTTCACCCCGTATGTCGCCGCCGCCGTCCTGTTCCTCCTCGTGAGCATCCCGCTCACGCGCCTCACCGATCATCTGATGGCGCGCCAGCGTCGCCGCACGAGCGGGACAGCCGTCGCATGATCTCGACCCCTCGATCCGCGACCAAGCTTCGGCTCGAGCACGTGCGGAAGTCGTTCGGCGACCGTGTCGTGCTCGACGACGTCACCCTCGACGTCGGAGCGCACGAGGTCGTCTGCCTCATCGGTGCGTCGGGCTCGGGCAAGAGCACCATGCTGCGCTGCATCAACCTGCTCGAACCGATCGACGACGGCAGCATCTTCCTCGACGGCATCGACATCGCCGAACCCGGCCACGACCCCGACCCTGTGCGACGTCGCGTCGGCATGGTGTTCCAGAGCTACAACCTGTTCCCGCACATGTCGGTGCTGCGCAATGTCACCCTGGCGCCCACCAAGGTCTTGCGGCAGTCGAGGCCGGACGCCGAGCACGCTGCTCATGAACTGCTGCAGCGGTTCGGTCTCGACGACAAGGCAGAGGCCTTCCCCGACCAACTGAGCGGAGGCCAACAGCAACGAGTGGCGATCGTGCGTGCGCTGGCGATGCAGCCCGAGATCATGCTCCTCGACGAGGTGACCGCAGCGCTCGACCCGGTTCTGGTGGGCGAGGTGTTGAACGTGATCCGCGACATGCGCGGCCTGGGCATGACGATGGTGCTCGCAACACACGAGATGGGCTTCGCCCGTGAGATCAGCGACCGGGTGTGCTTCCTGCACCAGGGTCACGTGATGGAGTTCGGCCCTCCGGAGCAGATGTTCAGCGCACCCGAGCGCCCCGAGACCCGCGACTTCCTTGCGCGGGTCATCGCATCGGGTCGGCTCTGACCCGATCGGCGAACCGCACGAACACCAGGTCGGGTTCGTCGTAGGAACCCATCGGCCGACCGGGGGTGTCGCGTGACTCGAATCCGAGGCGTTCCAGCAGCCGCACCGAGCTGACGTTTCCTGGATGCACCGCCGCCCAGTTCTCGTCGACGCCGAGTTCGTCACGAACGTGATCGAGCATCCATGTCACGCCCTCGGTTGCGAAACCGTGGCCCCAGAACCTCGGCCCGAACAGATACGCGACCTCGGCCCACTCCCCGGTCTGCCTGGTCTCCCCGTACGTCGTGGCCTCCAGTCGTCCGACGATCACGCCATCCTCGGTTCGACGAGCGACCCAGTTGTGCCAGTGCTCGGTCGGCCAGGCCTCCCCGGGGCCGGCGGTGACCCGGTCGATGCGTTCGTGGAGCGCCTCGACCGTGGTGACATCGGGGCCCCCGATGAAGGTTCCCACTCGGTCGTCGTCGAGTGCAGCGAACAACCCCTCGGCATGCTCGTGGTCGAGCGGTTCGATCGTGAGTCGGACGGTGCGCATCATGGGAGCGTCATCGCGTCGCGAAACGCAGCGGGTCGAGTGCCATCGATCGCACACCGACGTCTTCGAAGGCAACGATCAGGGCGGCCACGTTGCTCCGCCAGTTCGCGTCCTGCGGGCGGGGCTTGCCCCGGATCGGGATCGCGACGCAGTGGCAGTTCACCATCGAGTCACCCATCACCAGACGCAGACTCGCCGTGTCGCCTCGTGGCCGCCACTCGGCCTGCGTGATGTCGGCCGGCGACACGGTCGTGCTGTGCCACCAGCCCTTGATCAGCACCGGCCCCGCCGGGCCGACGATCACCAGGGCACGACGCTGGAACCGGATGAGGAGGAACACGGGAACGACGATGAGGATCGCGGCCGCGAGGTAGCGGTTCACCGTCAGCGCAAGCGCGGCGATCACCACCACCACGCCCACGGCCATCTTCAGTTGGCGCGGTCGTTCACCGAAGCGCACCAACAGCGAGGTCGTGGGTGCGCGGCGAGCCGTTCGGTCGTTCACCCCGCCATCGTGACGACCGCCGGCCGGCGCGGTCCAATCGGGCCCACCACCACCCCCCTGGGATCAATCACCGCTAGCCTCGCCGAGATGCAGGCACTCCCTCCGAACCCGCCCGGATCGGTGGTGCCCGTGCCCGATCTCCAGGTGTCACAGCGAAAGCGCCGGTTCATCCTCGTGCTGTCGATCTGTCTGTTCGTCGTGGGCACGATCGGTTCGAACGTCGGTCCTGCCTGGGTCGACGAGCGTCCCGCGGTGGTGCTGGCGATGTCGGCTCGCAACCGCAACCTGCTCGGTTCGGTTCCGTTCATCGACCTCGTCCCCTATGCGTTGCTCGGTTTCGGCCGCCTGCTGTTGGCGGGCGTCACGCTGTACTTCCTCGGCAAGTGGTACGGCGCCAAGGCGATCGAGTGGACCGAGGGCCAGGTGGGCGAACTGCCGGCCATCTATGGCTGGTTCCAACGAGCGGTCGACCGCGCCGGTTGGTTGATGCTGATCCTGATGCCCGCGAGCAACCTGGTGTGCATGATGGCCGGCTACCGCCGGATGGCGACCCGACGGTTCGTCACCTGCATCGTGATCGGCATCGTCCTGAAGCTGGTCGTGCTCTGGATCGGCGGCAAGCAGTTCGAGGATCAGATCCGCTGGTTCCTCGATGCGATCAACGACTACCAGTGGTGGATCGTCGGGGGTCTGTTCGCGGTCACGTTCTTGCAGTCGGCACGAAAGGTGCGCAAGGGTCTGCCCGAGATCATCGACGAGATCGAGACTCCCGACGGCATGATCGAACCGCATCAGCCCCACCATCACGGTGGCCCCGTCACCGACTGACCGGTCGAGCCGTGCGGTCGCGGGCCGGCGTGCAACAATCGGCCCATGGCACACACAGCACTCGGGGGAAACCCCGTCCACACCGTCGGCGATCTTCCTGCGATCGGTTCGGCGCCGTCGTTCACCCTCACCAAGGGTGACCTCAGCAACCTCACCGAGGCCGATCTTGCCGGCAAGAAGGTGGTTCTCAACATCTTCCCCAGCGTCGACACGCCCACGTGTGCCACGAGCGTGCGCATGTTCAACGAGCGCGCGTCCAGCCTCGACAACACCGTCGTGCTGTGCGTCTCGGCCGACCTGCCCTTCGCCCAGGGCCGCTTCTGCGGCTCGGAAGGACTCACCAACGTGCAGACCGCCTCCAGCTTCCGCAGCGACTTCGGCACGTCGTTCGGCGTGACCCTCGCCGACAGCGTGCTGTCGGGCCTGCTGGCTCGCGCCGTGGTGGTGCTCGACGAGAGCGGCACGGTCACCTACACCGAGCTGGTGCCCGAGATCGCCGCCGAGCCGAACTACGACGCAGCCATCGCCGCCCTCGGCTAGATCGAGTCCGTGAGCGCCACCCGCAGCCGGTGCGGGTGCGGCTCACGATGAATCGTTGCCCGTGAGCGCCACCCGCAGCATCTGCGGGTGCGGCTCACGGCACGTCGGTTAGACGCCGAGGAAGGTGTCGAGGCCGAGCGTGAGGCCGGGGTGGGTCGCGATCGCCTTGCACGCCAGCACCACACCGGGCATGTAGCCGGCCCGGTCGTAGCTGTCCTGGCGGATCGTCAAGGTCTGGCCGAGAGCACCCAGGATCACCTCCTGGTGGGCGACCATGCCCCGCATGCGCACGGAGTGGATGTGGATCCCGTCGGCACCGTGCCCGCCACGGGCGCCGGGGACGACCTCGTGCTGGGTGGGATCCGCCGCCCAGTCGCTCGACGCGGCAGCCATGCGCTGTGCGGTGGTGATCGCCGTGCCCGACGGTGCGTCGATCTTGGCATCGTGGTGCAGCTCGATGATCTCCGCCGTCTCGAACCATGGCGCTGCGAGCTCGGCGAAGCGCATCATCAAGACAGCGCTGATCGCGAAGTTCGAGGCGATGAGGCAGTTGCTGCCGGTGAAGGCGGTTCGAAACGTGGCCAGGTCGGTGTCGTCGAAGCCGGTCGTGCCGACGACGGCGTGGATGCCGTGCATCGCCAACCACGGCAACGTCGTACGCGACGCAGCGAGCACCGTGAAGTCGACCACCACCTGCGCGCCGGCCTCGGCGAGGGGCCTGAGCTCGCCCACGATGTCGATCCCCTCCACCTGCGTCCCCACGGCACCCGGATCGACGGCGGCCACCAGTGAGAGCGCCGGATCGGCCACCACAGCAGCACACACGGCGCGACCCATCCGACCACCGGCACCGACCACTCCGACACGGATCGCACCATCGGGCATCGGGGAGTCGGCGGCCACACTCATCTCGCTCATGGCCGTCGACCGTAGCCCGTGACGCTCGGCAGTCGAGGCCCGTCATCGCCCGATTAGTGTCACCGACGAGAGCGCTCTGCAGGAGGGAACCACATGTCGTACGACACGACCGACAAGGTCGAGATGCCGCCGGTCAGCGATTGGGTGAACGACTGGGACTGGCTGGACGACCAGTGGGGTTCGAACGCGATCGACATCTGGAACAGCGTGCGCGAGCAGTGCCCGGTGGCCACGACCGAACGTTACGGACGGGCGTTCATGCCGGTCACGATGGAAGGCGTTGCCGCGGTCGCCAACGACACCACGAACTTCTCGTCGATCTGGGTGAACGTCAGCCGACCCGACGCACCGCGCAGCCCTGCGCCGCCGATCACCTCCGACCCGCCGGACCACCACGGCCATCGGCGGCTGCTCCTGCCGTCGTTCAGCCCGAAGAAGATCCAGCTCATGGAGGAAGATCTGCGCCAGTACTGCCGCGGCCTGATCGACGATCTGGACGGGCTCGACGTCGCCGACGCCGCCACGCAGTACACCCAACACATCCCGGTCCACGGCATCTGTCAGCTCACGGGCATCCCGGAAGGTGATGCCGATCTGTTCCGCGACTGGATCTATCGGAACTTCCAGCTCGCACCGCGCGACAACACCGTGCGACTGCAGGTGATGACGGAGATGACGCAGTACATCGATGCGATCCTGCGTGATCGCCTGGTGAACCCACGCGACGACATGCTGACGTTCATCGCCAACGCCGAGATCGACGGCGAGCCGGTCGACTGGGACCTCAAGCTCGGCTACATCCGGTTGCTGATCATCGCCGGCATCGACACCACGTGGAGTGCCATCGGTTCCGGTCTGTGGCACTTCGCCCAGCAGCCCGCCGAGGTCGCGCGTCTCGTCGCCGTGCCCGACGACGACATGCTGTGGCAGACCGCATCCGAAGAGGTGCTGCGCTACTACGCGCCGGTCACGATGGCTCGCAAGGTGATCGGCGAGACGACGATCGCCGGATGCCCCGTCCATCCGGGCGACCAGATGCTCGTCACCTTTCCGGCTGCGAACCACGACCCGGAAGCGTTCGAGAACCCACACGAGTTCCAGCTCGACCGAGCCAAGAACCGGCACGTGGCCTTCGGCCTGGGCATCCATCGGTGCGTGGGCTCCAACCTCGCCCGCCTCGAGCTGCTGGTGGGGATCCAGGAGTGGCTGCGAGCATTCCCCAGCTACTCCCTCGACCCCACCCAGTCGACGACCTGGGCCAACGGGCAGGTGCGCGGCCCGCGCATCATCCCCGTGCTGCTCAACCGCTGAGCCGTTCGGAGCGACGATTCCGCGCAGGGAGCGATCTGACACGGCAGGGGCGAGGGTGCAGAATGGCGCGATGAGCTTCCTCGACAAAGCCAAGGAGAAAGCGACCCAGTTGTCGCAACAGGCCAAGGAGAAGATCGACGACCTGAAGGACACTCGGAAGGCCGACGATCTGCTCGACGATCTCGGACGAATCATCTACCGCCAGCGCACCGGCCGGGCCGACGCGGCCGACGATGCGGCGATCACCGACCTGGTGGCGCAGCTGCAGTCGCTCGAGGCCGAGGGCACCCCGGTGCTCGGCACCAAGCAAGAGCGGGCGCAGGAGAGCAACCTGCCTCCCCCGAGCGGTCCCCTGCCTCCTCCGGCGATGCCCAGCTGACCCTCGGTCGCTGGTCGTGGCCACCCCCATGGCCGCGTCAGCCGTTGCGGTCCCGGTCAGTGGGCGGACTCAGGCAGGGCCGACGGTGACCGTGATCGGTTCGGCCGAGAAGACCCGTTCGATCACGTGCCTCACCGCGTCCTGATCGACGTCGAGCCAGCGCTGCACTTGTTCGTCGACCCCGATGATCTGCCCCCGGGTGCACAGCAGCCCACCGTTGCGGGCCATGCGCGAGCCCGTGTCTTCCAGGCCGAGCTCGTACGAACCGGTGAGGTAACCGCGGGCGATGTCGAGCTCTTCGTCGGTGATGCCCCGATCGACGAGAGTGCGCAGTTCGGTCATCACCAGATCGATGACCTCGGGAGCATGCCGTGGCTGTGCGCTGGTGCTGATCGACCACGAGCCGGTGTCGGCGTAACAAGCATGGCAGGAGAACACCGAGTACACCAGGCCGCGCTTTTCCCTGATCTCCTCGAACAACCGGCTCGAGAGACCCCCACCGAGGACGTGGTTCACGACATCGAGCGCCTCGCGCTCCGGGTCGGTTCGGTCGAGCCCGCGCCCGCCGATCACGACGTGCACCTGCTCGGTGTCGTCGTTCTCGCTCACACTCGTCCCGCTGCCCGTTGGCGCGATGCGGCCCACTCGACCGTCGCCGGGCCGCACGTTGCCGAATGCGCTCGTCACCATTGACACCATCTCGTCGTGCCCACGAGGCCCCGCCACCGACACCACCATCGACCCAGCGGTGTAGTGCTGTTCGAAGAATGCCCGCACCTCGGCAGCTGTCAGCGACT
>JAYUSX010000387.1:0-22413 GCA_043755475.1 Actinomycetota bacterium | reverse complement strand
GGTCGCGCACTCCACATGCAGCACCACCGACGGCTTGACCCTCTGCGCGTATCGCGACTACGCCGACATCACCAAGGTGTGGACCCGCGAGCTCACGCCGCCATTCGCTGCCGCCGCCCCGCCGAGGCGTGCCGACGGGTTCACCGTCACCTGGCAGGAGCCACGCATCGACCGACTCGACCCGGCCGTCCGCGACCTGATCGATGTCGCGGCGCTCGCCGAGTCGCGACGAGCGGATCGTGCAACGTGGAACGGGGTCGCGGTCATCGGAACAGCGTCGAACGCAGTCAATCGACTCGCGCTCGGGCTCTGGTCCGTCGACCTTCCGACGGTTCCGGCGGGTGATTCACCCTGCTGGACCGGAGGCCGGGCCAGAGGCGTCATTGCGCTGTGGGTTGCAGCACAGGGGATGAGCCATGACGACGCCGAGTTCTTCGTCGGTGGCACCTGGAACGGGTTCTCCGACTCGGAGAGCGACCTACCGGTCCCCGCCGAATGGGTGGATGGGTACGTCTGGATCGACGACGCCACTCCGCCAGTGCTGTGGTCGGCCACCGACATCGTCGCCGCACAGGAGATGCTCACGCTCGATGCGACACACGTGCGCGAGACCCTGTGGGCCGACTGGTCGCGATGGACCGATCCTGCGGCGACGACCGACGATCTCATTGCCGGACTCGGGATGACACCAGCCGACACTCCCTCCGTCATACCTTCTGGGCTCGTCCCATGCGCATGACGATGCCTGCGCTCGATGCAGACCGCGGGTCGCGGGCATCAGCACTCCGTGTGCGCAGCACCCCAACGGGGCCCACGATCATCGGTGGGCTGATCGCCGTCGGCGCGATCATCATCCGGATGAGCACCGGTCACGACCTTGCGGAGTTCTATGGGCTTGCGTTCATTGCATCGACCGCAGGACTCGGGTTCGCCCTCGACGACCCGGCAGCCGAAACGGTCGCTCCGTCGCCGACGTCGCTCGCTCTGCGGCGAATCCAACGCGTCGTCATCACCGGCTCGATCGTTGCCACGACCTGGATCGTGATCGCGGGAGCGGTCGCCACCTCCGACAGACAGAGGTTCCCTGCCTACGACGTCGTCATCGAGGTCGTGGCACTCTCGGCAATCGCTCTGGCCACCTCTGCCCTCGTGCAGCTGCGGACACAGGGGTCCGGGGGTCCGGCAGCCGCTCTCGTCGTGCTCATCGGGCCGGCATTCCTCTCCGGCGTCGTGTTCCGCGACGTTCGGGTGTTCCCGTCGCTGGTACCGGGTCAGGACCTACGCGAGCGATGGATCTGGCTCGGGTTGATCGGTATCGCTTCGCTGATGCTCGCGAGTCGCGACCCCGCCGGCCGTCGCCGCTACGTTCACTGACCGATCGTCGTCATCCGTTTGCGGTGCGTCGGGTGAACTCGACCGCGAGTTGCGAGCGGCTGACGCAGTCGATCTTGCGGAACACGTGCGCCAAGTGGGTCTCGACAGTGCGCCGAGAGACGAACAACCGCGCTCCGATCTCGGGATTGGTCAGACCCGCGGCGACGAGCTCGCTCACCGCGATCTCCGTCGGGGTCAGCGCCTCCCAACCGAACGTCGGCCGGCTCGGCCGTGACCGTTTCGGTCGCACACCGAGTTCGAGGAGCGCTGCGTCGACCCGCGCTGCCTCTCCGGACGCGCCGGTGTCTGCATGGATGACGGCAGCCTCGCTGAGGAGCGTGATCGCCTCTGCCTGTCGTCGATGACGAACCAGCACCTCTGCCGCGTCCTCGCAACACAGTGCAAGAGCTGGACGCAACGGGGTCAAGCGCCACAGCGCGACGGCAGCGACGAGGGCCTCCGGATCGTCATCCACGATCCCCTCGCACTGCAATGCCGACCCCGCCGCCGACGTCACAGGTGACCGCCGCGCCCCTTCGCGCAGGCTGTCGGTCACCTCGCGGGCGAGGTCGGCCCGGCCACGTGCCGTTGCCAGACGGACGATGAAGGTGCCGCGTTCACGTGATCCGTACCAGTAGCGAATGAACCCCGTCTGCGACCAGACCATCTCTGCCACAGCCAGCGCTCCCTCGGGGTCGCCGGTCGCAACCATGTATTGCGCCTGCGTGTCGAAGAGCCAGTCCGTGCCGAACATCGCCGCGCCGCTGGCGAGTCGTGCCGCTCCGTTGGCCAGGTGGACCTGGGCACCCTCGTTGTCGCCCCGTCGCAACGCGATTCGGGCCCGCACGGAGTCGAGGAACAAGATGAAGTTGCGGTTCCCTGTCTCGTCGATCACAGCAGCCGCCGCCTCAGCCTCGGTGATGGCTTCGTCGAAGCGACCCCCGAACAGATACGCCGCGGAAGTGATCATGTAGGCCATCGGCAGCTGTGAGAGTGCTCCGTGCTGCTCGTAGCGGACACGAGCCTGAGCGGACGCCACGAGTGCTCCAGCCACATCATCGAGTTCGAGCAGACCGATCGCATTGAACAGATCTGGAATGAGGTACGACACGCGCGCAACACGGCCCGACTCGTACAGCGCGATCGCCTGCTGCAGATGCCCGACGGATTCGGACCAGTGCCCGGTCACGCCGTCGACCGCTCCGAGCACCTGAAGCGCGAGACATTGGGTCGAGAAGTCTCCGGAGTCAAGGCTCCGGTCGAGGGTCGCCGAGGCGATCCGTCGGGCTTCGTCGGCGGTGATCACGTCTGTGATCATCTCGAGTTGCGCGATCATGCACCTCTGCCGGCTCACCTCGTCGGGCGGTGCGCCGGGGACCGCCATCGCACGCCGCATGGCGTCGATCGCACCGGCGATGTTGCCGCCGTTGCCGTAGACGGCCGAAAGACCTCGGAGCGTGGCGAACTCGACATCGGCGCCCGGGGATGACGCCAGCACCTGCGACACCAATGCCTCGGCCTCCGCCAGCCGCCCGCACCAGGCGAGCGGCTCGATCATTCGAGCTCGAATCGCCCCGCTTCCGGGCCACCGGTCGGGAGCCATGTCCAGCGCCTCGTCGTACAGAGAAAGCGCGGCGCTCGGCGCGATCGAGATGGTCTCGTCGGCAGCGCGTTCCAGCCACGTCACTGCCTCGAGGTCACCGCGCTCCGCACCGCGGGCGAATTGGCGGGCGATCTGCTGGGTCGGTGCCCCTGCCGCTGCCAGGGCCTGCGCACAGGCGCGATGCAGATCTCGGCGTTCAGCCGCCAGCATGTGGTCGTAGACGGCTTCGCGGATCAGGTCATGACGGAACGTGAGCCGATCTCCATCGCCGATGACGAGTCCGGCGAGCGACGCCTCGCGCAACCACGCGGCGACATCGATGATCGACCGACCGGTGATCGTCGCCAGGTCGGCCAGCGTGAAGCTGGTCCCCAGCAGGCTCGCCAGGCGCAGTAGCTCGCGGGTCTCGGTCGGAAGCCAGGACAGACGGCGCACGAGCGTCTCGGTGAGCATCGCTGGCATCACCGATGGCGGAGTCTCGGCAATGCCCGACTCGATCCGCAGCAGCCCTTCGTCGTCCAACGACCTCAGCAGTTCGGTGGCGAACAGCGGGTTTCCGGCGGTCGACCGGAGCCGCTCGCGCAGCTCATGTCCCGGAGCTGCTCCCGTGAGCGCCGATGCCAGCGCATTGAGGTCGACCTCGTCGAGCGCGTCGACGCGAACGTGCAGGCCATGGCCGTCGACGACAAACTCGATCAGGCGGTCCAACACCGGCGAACGCGGCGACGGTCGCATCGAGATCACGACGCTGAACTGCGACGCCGGTGCCCGGCGGGCGAGCGCTCGGAGCACCGAGAGGGAGAGGTCGTCGGCCCAGTGCGCATCCTCGACGACCAGCAGTGCCGCACCTCCATGGGAAATCGTCTCGACGGCTTCGACGCTGGCTTCGACGACGGCATAGCTGAGGTCGGCCGGGTCGCCGTCGGGGGTGGTCCGATGAAGCAGTTCACGAAGCCGCTCGCGCTGAGAGTTCGCGACGTTCACGTCGCCGAGCAAGCCGTACGGCAAAGCCCCGGGTCGGCGCATGACCTCGTCGGCGACCACTTCGACCACGGAGATCCCCGCGGCTCGAGCCAGACCGATCGCCTCGCGAACGAGATGCGTCTTGCCGATCCCAGCCTCGCCCTCGATCAGCATCGTCTGCCCAACCCCGCTCAACGTCGATGCGACCATCTCACGAATCGCGGCCAGCTCTCTGCTGCGGCCGACGGTTCCTCGAGCTGTCGTCGAGGCCGCGCTGTCCTCTGCGGCCCACAGGTGCCATCGCTCGCTGAAGCCCTTCAGGCGGACCTTGCCGCGGTCGGCGAACCTGATAGCTGGCGAGACTCCGACGAGCTGGCGCACGACATCGGCGACGAGCACCTCGCCGCCTTCGGCGCGCCCCGCAATGCGTGACGCAGCATTCACTGCGCCGCCCAGCGGGTCGGTGTGCACGTCGAACACTTCGCCGGTGTTGATCCCGATCCGCACCCGTGGGGCGGTGCCGACGAGCGCACGCTGCGCAGCCAAGGCGAAACCCACCGCTTGACGAGGCGACGAGAAGATCAGCATCAGCCCGTCGCCGAGCGACTTCACCTCACGGCCGCCGTAGGAGTCGATCCGTGCGCGAACTCGGTCGAGCTGACGCACCACCGCTGTCATGCCTGCATGGTCGCCGACCTTGTCGACGAGCGCCGTCGAACCCTCCACGTCGGCGAACACGATCGTGGTGACTCCGCCATCTGCGCCCGAAGGACCAGCCATCACACCGCCGACCTCACGGTGCACCCGGGGCACTCCAACCTCATCCGCAGATCGTACGACCACACCGGAGGGCCGCGAATCAGTCATCTCACGGATGTTGCCCGGGACGCATCAGGCCATCATGTGCCGATGACTCACCCAGCGTCCGCGAAGTCGGTGTCGGCTCCAGAGCTGCCCGGACTCCAGCTGCCCGGACCCCAGCTGCCCGGGCCCCACGGTGTCGACAAGATCCGACGAGCTCGCCAGCTGTTCCGTGACCCGTCCACCGCCCTCGATTCGCTGTACGAGACGTTCGGCCCGGTCAGCGAGCTGCGGTTCGGTCCGACGCGGATCGCGGTGATCGGCGGTCCCGCTCTGCTGCATCAGATGTTCTCGATGCCGGCGGAGTCGTTTCGTTGGGGTCACAAGTTCAACATGGTCGGGGTGAGGTTCGTCGTCGGCAAGGGTTCGATGATCGTGTCCGACGGGGAGGACCATCGCCGCCGGCGCAGCTCGGTCCAGAGTGCGTTCAGCCGTCGACGCCTCAACAGTTGGATCCCGATGATCGTCGCCCGCACCGATGCAGCGATCGACCGCGTGGCCGAGTCGCTCGACGGCCATCAGACCCAGCTCGACCTCTACCCCGTTGGTCGCAACCTGATCCTCGGCATCACCGTCCACGCATTCTTCGGCGAGCGGCTCGCGAGACGCGCCGACGAGATCGGTGAGCTGTACGAACGCCCGCAGCAGTTCATCGAAGCACCTCTCGTCAAACAGCTTCCTCACCCGATTCCGTTCACGGCGCGTTCGCGCGTCAGAGCCGACGGCCGAGCGATCGCTGGGATCATCGATGCCGAGATCGCGGCGCGGCGTTCCCATCCGACCGGCGACCCGTTCGACGTGCTCGAAGCGATCGTGCTCGAGGGCACGCTGTCGGACACCGAGATTCGCGACCAGGTGAAGACGCTGATCGGTGCGGGCTACGACACCACCGCATCAGCGCTCGCATGGGTGCTGTGGTGCGCGGCCCTGGCGCCCGACGCCTGGAACCGATTGCGTGCAGAAGCTGACGCCGTCCTCGGACCGATCGGCACGGCAGCCATCGAGCCCGACCAGAGCGCGCTCGCCGGCCTCGAGTTCGCGCAGCGCGTCGTCCACGAATCACTTCGCCTCCATCCTGCCGGTCTCGTCGCCGCACGCATGGCTGCCACCGACCTCCTGATCGGCGAACACCCGATCCGAAGGGGAACGCTCGTGGTGTGGTCGCCGCACCTGGCCGGCCGCGACCCTGGAACGTGGAAGGACCCGCTGCGTTTCGACCCCGACAGATTTCTCGGCATGACCCCCGAGCAGAAGGCGCTCGCCGATCAGGCGTGGGTGCCGTTCGGGCGCGGTCCCCACATGTGCATCGGGTTCGCCCTCGCCCAGATGGAGCTGACCCTGATCGTCGCCCGCCTCGCGCAACGACTCGATCTCACACCCATCGCCGACGAGACGCCCCACCCGGTCGGCATGGTGGTCAACCGGCCGACAGGCGGCGCGCCGTTCCTCGCCTCATCCCGCAGGGCGCCCTGAGCTACACGATCTCGGCGATGTCGCCGATGAGGGCGAACGACGCGAAGCCGATGACGGCGACCGCGAGCACCGTCGCAGCAACTCGGCCGGCCCGTCCCGTCACCACCTGTCGGAGCACGCCGATTCGAAGCACCGCGAGTACGAGAGCCAGCGAGACGAGGACGAACGGTATCGACACGAAGAAGGTGGGCGCGGCGATGAGCCATGGCACCGAGGCGAGGAGCGTTCGGCCCCGCTTCTGCCACCACCACACACTCCACCGCCTCACGAACCACAGGGTGAGCGCAGCGGCCGCCACAGGTATAGCGGTGAACATCGCGCACGCGAGTGGCAGCGGCGCCAACCGGGTGAAGTCGACCCCGTCGGGCTTGATGATCGCCGCGGCCCCGAGGAGGCCTGCGGCGAGCACCGTCAGCGAGATGCCCAGCCAACCATGCAGCTGACTACGAGCAACGACCAACACGACACCGACGAACAACCCGAGGACGGTCGTGATCGCGAGCAGGAACGCGGTGTCGCCTGTGAACTGACCGATCGTGAAGCCGTCGTCGCTCTCGACACCGCGAACCGAGTCCGACGACGTCACCCGCAGCACGAACATCGCGAGGCGACCACCGACACCGCCGATGAGCAGTCCAGCCCATGCACCGGCCGCACCACCGAGCAGCAGCCACCGTCCGGCGAAGGCGAAGTCCGCGCCGACATCGGCGCTGACGGGTTGCAGTGTGAGCGGGCCGGCAATCGGGCTCATGTGCGGGCTCGTCATCAACTCGCCCTGACATGATCGGCCATGCCGGCCCACAGCACGACCAGAGCGAGAACGGGCACCGTGACCAACGAGCCGATCAGCCCGATCTTGTCGACCGAGTCGTACGCATCGAGATGGCTGGCATGAAAGACGAGATGAAGGACGCCCTGCACCAGCCAGGCCACCGCCACCGGGCGACCTGGTCCACGCCGCCACGCAGTCCAACCGGTGACGATGACCATCGCCAGGAACAGCGCCCCTACATCGCGCACTAGGTGCTCGTTGTAAGCATCACCTTGATGCGAGATCCAACTGCGGCCCAACGGAAAGTCGTCGAAGAACGACCTCGGAGCGATCGCCGCCTGCAGCCCTACCGGCAGCATGAAGACGGCAATCAACCCGAGCGCCACTTGCTCGACTCGTCCACGGTTCATGTCGGGCCCCTCTCGATACGAAGACCACACTGCGCCGCCGGACCGGATGTATCAATCGTGGCTTTGTTGGGGTACGCGCTCATCGCGTGGCGATGACCCCACAGGCGACCCGGTCGCCGGCGTTACCGGTCTTCGCCGTTGCGGCGGTGGCATCGACCGAGTTCGCGGTGTACTGCGTGAGACCCGCACCGAGCGGAATGTTGCCGAAGTTGTCGGCCCCCGCGTGCAGGATCACGACCTTGCCGTTGAGATCGCCGGGGTTGATCTTGTCGATGCGGAAGCGGGTCTCGACGCTGCCATCGGCATTGACATACAGGACAGGCATGTCGCCGACGTGGTGTGAGTGTGTTTGCCCGGTCGGGTTGTAGTGGCCGTCGGCGGATACGAACCACGTCGACGACATGGCAGCCGGATCGGCGATGCACCCGTCGCCGTTGGCGACGACGTCGTTGGCGTGGATGTGGAAGCCATGAAAGGCATCCACGCCAGGCGCTCCGGTCAGCCGGACCCGCACCTCGGTGTGTCCCCGTTCGGTCTTGAACTCGACGCTGCCAACCGTGGCGCCTGCGGCAGTGGTGAGGTGTGCCTTGGCCGACTTGGCGTCAGCTCCTGCGGTGCTGGCCGTGAGCAAGCCGCCGATGAGTACGGCTCCGCACGCCAGGGACAACAGATTCTTGTTCATGTGACTTCTCCCTCGGGTCGGTATCGAAGTTGACGGATCATCTGTCGCGTCGCGCTGGCACATCGGTTCGCTCGACGCTGTCGGGACGTGTGACCCGTCTCTTCCGACCATACGGATCACGTCACATCGCCACATCCGTCAACTCACGGAGAAAGGCGGAGCGTCAGTTGTCGTCGCCGAAGCAGATGCCGATGCCGCGGGCGGCGATCACCGTGTCGCAGTCGAGTGGCACGGTGCGCATCGAGCCGATGGCATCGATCAGTGGCACGTACTCCACTCGGGGTTCGTTCAGGGCGACCATCACACCGTTGTGGCCCTCTTCGAGCGCTCGGACTGCAGCGGCACCGAAGCGGTTCCCGAGCAGGCGGTCCAACGCCGTCGGTGTCCCGCCGCGAACGAGGTGACCGAGCACCACGGTGCGTGCCTCCTTGCCGGTGAGCCGAGTCAGCTCGGTGGCCACCTGCTGGCCGATGCCACCGAGCTGTTCGGCCTGATCGTGTGACTTGCCCACGACGGCGCGGCCGCCGCCGTCCGGCGCCGCGCCTTCGGCCACCACCACGATGGCGAAGTGGGCCCCGCGCTCGCCTCGCTGCCTGATCATCTCTGCGACGGGCTCCAGGTCGAACGGGATCTCTGGGATGAGGATCGCGTGCGCGCCGGCGGCGACTCCTGAGTTGAGCGCGATCCACCCCGCGTAGCGACCCATCACCTCCACCACGAACACCCTGCTGTGCGAGGTGGCCGTCGTGAACACTCGGTCGATCGACTCGGTCGCGATGGCCACCGCGGTGTCGAACCCGAACGTGGTCGAGGTCTTGTCGAGATCGTTGTCGATGGTCTTCGGCACGCCGACCACGCGAAGACCCGCCTCGAACAGCCGTTGACCGATCGCCAACGATCCGTCCCCCCCGATCGTGATCAACGCGTCGATGCCCGCGTCGCGGAACAGCGACACCAGATGTTCTGTCCGGTCCTCGTAGACGTAGCTGCCATCGGCCTGTTCCACCGGGAAGTTGCACGGGTTGCCACGGTTGGTGCTGCCCAGGATCGTGCCGCCCAAGTGACCGATTCCCCGCACCATGTGTCGTTCGAGGACGAACGTGCCGCTGTCTTCGACGTAGCTGTCGGGGAACATCAGTCCGTTGAAGCCGTCGCGAATGCCGACGACCTCCCACCCTCTGGCTCTGGCCGACAGGGTTGCCGACCGGATGACGGCGTTCAGGCCGGGAGCGTCCCCACCGCCTGTGCTGATCGCGACTCGCATTCGGCAGGTCTAACACGCTCGTGAACAGCGCCGTGACGGCGGCAACAGGTTGCGCGAGAACCTTCGTTCTCGTAGTGTGAGAACATCCGTTCTCATATGGAGGTACCGACATGACAACCATGGCTGCCCGCCCGCCGCTTCCGCCGTTCGACGAGACCTCCGCAACGGCGAAGGTGCGAGCGGCCGAGGCGGCGTGGAACAGCCGCGACCCCGAGCGGGTCGCGGCGGCGTACACGGAGGACTGCGTGTGGCGCAACCGGAGCGAGTTCATCCACGGCCGCGACGAGATCGTCGGGTTCCTGCGTCGCAAGTGGGAACGCGAACACGACTACGCACTGCGCAAGGAACTGTGGGCGTTCAGCGGCCACCACATCGCGGTGCGCTTCCAGTACGAGTGGCACGACGACCAAGGTCAGTGGTTCCGTTCGTACGGCAACGAGAACTGGGAGTTCGACGACCTCGGCTACATGCAGCGCCGCGAGGCGAGCATCAACGACGTCGCGATCGAGGCAGCCGACCGACGCATCATCGGGGCGCGGCCCGACGGCGACGCGAGCGGCATCCCGCTGAGATGAGCCCCGCGTCCACGATCGCTCCCGATGCCGCCAGTCGAGCGATCCTCGACGCGGCCGACCGACTGTTCTACGAACGCGGCATCGCGGGTGTCGGCATGGACGAGATTCGCGACGCCGCACGCGTTTCGTTGCGCCGCCTGTACTCGGTGCACCCCTCGAAGCGCGATCTCGTGTCGGCCTGGCTGAACGATCGGCACACGCGCTGGATGGGTTGGTTCACCGACGCCGTCGATCGGCACGCTGCGGGCGGAACCGACGCTCTCGTCGCGACGTTCGACGCGCTCGACGACTGGGTCGACACGCCCGGCTATCGCGGCTGCGCCTTCCTCAACTCGATCGCCGAGACCAGCGAGATCGACGACGAGCATCGAGCGATCGTCGCGTCGCACAAGCGATCACTCGTCGAACATCTGTCGTCGCTCGCGATCCGCGGCCACCCGAGCGCACCCGTGTGGTTGGCGCCCGCCATCGCCGTGCTGCTCGACGGAGCGATCGTCCAGACCGCCGTCTTCGGTGATCACGCACCCGTCAGCGCAGCGCGTTCGGCCGCACTGCATCTCACTCGAACAACGGACCACTCATGAACCTGTCGTGCGTTCCGATCCGCACGAACGATTCGACATCCTGCCGCTCCTCGTTGCGACCGATGGCGCCGTCACCGAGTTCGTTCGCGATGTCCGTCGATTGCGGCCGAACATCGTGATCGGTGGCGTGACCACGCGCTTCTTGACGACTCCTTGAGCATTGCCGAGGTGGTGGCGCCAGACGCGTGAAACCAGACAGTCAGAGGGAGCCGCATCTCACGGTCCGGCTCTGCCTCGAGGACGCCACCATTCGTTACGCACCAGCTCACCCAGATCGAACGACTCGACACCGGCCCACCGGGGCGCGCCCCGGGACGGCTCCGCGGCTGGACGCCGGGTTCACGCTCGTCGAACTGATGATGGCGATCGTGCTCAGCTCGATCATCGGCGGCGTGCTGGTCGCGGCGTTGATGACGAGTCTGAACGCGGCCGACTCGACATCGTCGACGGTGGCGAGCTCGATCGACACGCAACTGATCTCGACGTTCCTCGCCGTCGATGCCCAAGCCGCCGGTGGCACCGATCCCGGCACGGCACGCGAGGTCGCCGACGTCGGCGTGTCCACCGTGGCCGATGCAGCGGGGTGGGCCGGCTGTGAGCAGGCCGGCGCGCTCGTCGTCCGCTTCGCATGGATCGAGCGTTCGGTCTCGACGGCGGACAAGGTGGTCGTGACCTACGGTCTGTCGCCCGACGGTTCGTTCGTCCGCCGAGCGTGCGAAGGCCAGGACACGACGACGGCGGTGCTGGGTCGGCGAGTGACGTCCGCGAACGTCAGCTGCGACTCCTCCAAGGACTGCGCCGGCATCCCTGATGAGGTGACGCTAGCGCTCGCCGGCGGTGACAGCCGCGCGCCCTTCGACGTGACCTTGAGCGCCAGCCTGCGACCGGAGGCACAGGGCGAGCCGACGTCGATCAACTCGGCCGAGGTGCCGTTGCTCGCGATCGGCACCGGGTCGTGTCCCGCGCTGTCGCTCGATGGGTCCGGCGCAACCCATGTGCTCGGCGCGGCGATCGGCAACACGTCGTGCGGCGCCTCGCCCATCAGCGGCGATCTCACCCTGCTGCGCGCCACCGGCACCACCTCGCTGCTGACTCGAACGAACAACCCGTTCGCCGACACGGCTCCACCCGCGGTGTGCGACCGGAGCGCCGCCCCGAAGCTGGGGTCGAGCGATGGGCCCGATTCCGTGACGCTGTACTCCTCGCCCGTCACGATCTCCTCGTCGGTGGAGTTCCAGCCTGGACGCCATGTCTTCTGCAACGGATTGACCGTGGAGGGCGGTGCGACGGTGACGGGCAGCGGCGTGCTGTGGTACGTCGTCGACGGCGGGGTCACGATCTCGGAGAAGTCGACCGTGTCGCTGACTCCGGCGATGTCGGGCGACTACGCCGGGTTGCTGCTGTGGTCGGCAGGACCCCAAACGGTGCGGATCGCCAGCGCCGCCACGGTCCACGACCTCGCGGGTGTGGTCTACGTGCCACGAGCACGACTCGACCTCGTCAGCACGACGGGTATCCGCCTCGGTGCAGCGGTCGCCGATCAGGTGGCGATCAGCGGCAGTGGGCCCACCCGGTTCGGGCAGCCGAGCCCCACGCTGACCGTCGCGGCCGTGAACCTGCCCGGAGCGTTCACACTGCGGAGCTACTCCGCGACCGCACCCGCCGTCAGCGGAGGGACCGCGCCGTACACCTACTCGGCCACAGGTCTGCCGCCCGGTCTCACGATGAGCACCTCCGGGGCGATCAGCGGCGCACCCACCTCCACCGGCACGGCCACCGTGTCGTTCCTGGCGATCGACGCCACCGGTGCGTCGATCCCGTTCACCCGCACCCTCGATGTGATCGGCACGCCTCCGGCGCCACAGAGCATCAGAGCAACCGCGGGCGACGCGACCGCCGCGGTGTCGTGGACCGCGGGCGTCTCATCCGGCGCGCCGGCCACCAGCGTGTACTCGGTCTCGGCCACTGCGACCGGCTTGCCCACCCGCACCTGTTCCAGCGTCCCGCCGACGACTGCGTGCACGCTCACCGGTCTGGTGAACGGCGCGACCTACGCCGTTGCGGTGACTGCGACGAACTCGACCGGAACGAGTCCGCCGGGAGCGACCGCCGTGACGCCTCGCCCGGCTGTCATCACCAGTTCCAACAGCCGCCTGTGGCTCGACGCCACCGACCCCGATGCAGACGGTGTCGCGGAGGGCGCAGCCGAGCAGTGCAACGGCCCCACCGTGTCGTGCACGGCAGCGGCAGACGTGCTCACCCGCTGGGAGGACAAGAGCGGCAACGACAGCGACGCCACGCAGTCCACCTCGACGATGGCGGGCCGGCTCGTGCCGGGAATGCCCGCGGTGAACTTCGACGCCAACGGCTTCTACACGGCCACGGTGCGTTCCGGCCCGGACATGACCGCGTTCGTGGTCGCCCAGAGCGACACGTCTACGTGGAACACGTACGGCTGGCTGTTGGCGTCACGCGTGCGAAACGGTCTGATCCTGCATCCGTGGCCGGGCGGCGGCACGGTTGGCTGGTACGCCACCAACTCGTCGGCTTCGTACTTCCTTGCGAACGAACGGGCGATCCCGTCGATCACGTCTCCGCACATCTACGACCTCACCCAGGCCGGGTCGAGCCCGATCGTGGCGTCGGGCGGCCTGGACGGTCACCCCGTCGCGGATCGGGTGTCGTTCGCGGGCCAAGCCCGGACGGCGACCAGCGTTGTCCTTCGCCTCGGCGCCGACGACTGTTGCGGAGTTCGCAACGGCGACGGCAAGTACCGAGAGGTGATCGTCTTCGACCGCGCGCTCACCTCCCCAGAGCGGCGCAGCGTGCAGGAGTACCTGGCCCGCAAGTGGTCCATCGCCGTCACCCCGGCCGCGCCGACGGCGATCTCCGCTCTCGCGGCAGATGGTGGTGCGTTGGTTTCGTGGGCGGCGCCGACGTGGAACGGCGGGTCGGCCGTCACCGGGTACCGCGTGACCGCGGTGCCTGGTGGCATCACGTGCACCGCGGCGGCGACAGCGACCACGTGCTCGGTGCTCGGCCTCACCAACGGCACCCCGTACGTCTTCGTCGTCAGCGCGCTCAACGCAGTCGGCATCGGAGACCAGTCGACGGCGTCGAACACGATCACACCCGGCCCACCGCCCGCGCCGACCATGCCGGCGGCGGTACCGGGCGACGGCCTCGCTGTCGTGTCGTGGGTTGCGCCGGTGTTGAACGGCCATGTGCCCGTGCTGTCGTACACGGTGTCGGCAACCGCATCCGGCCAGGCGACGCGCACCTGCACCGCGACGGCACCGAGCGTCACATGCACCGTGACGGGCATGACCAACAACGTCGACTACGCACTGTCGATCACCGCCGCCAACGCCCACGGCAACGGACCGGCCGCAACCACGACCGTCACCCCCAATTGGACACCGACCGACCTCGGCACCGCGCTCACATGGTGGTACGACGCCAATGCCTCCAGCGCCCTCACCGGTTCGTGGATCACCCAGACCGGGTACTCCGTGAGCGGCACCGCGGGCAGCACGCGCCTCGCCGTGTCGTCGGGTGTGGTGGAGCGCATCGACGTCGTCGCCGGCGGCTCCGGCTACACCAGCGCTCCGACGCTCACCATCGGCGGTGGTGGGGGGAGCGGCGCCTCCGTTTCGACGACGACCGTGAGCGGCGGCGCGTTGACGTCGACGATGGTGCCCACGAGAGGGTCCGGATACACGTCCGAACCGACGGTCGCCGTCGGGGGTCCTGGCACCGGGGCTCGCGTGCGCGCGTTCATCACCGCCCCGATACCGGTCGGCGCGACGATCCGGTTCGGGGGGCAGAGCTACACCGTCACCGATCGCGACGGACTCACGGTCACCATCTCGCCGGCTCTCACCGCCACGGCGGCCGCAGCAGCGGTCGAGGAGTGGCAGATCTCGAACTGGTCGAACCGCGCGACGCCGGGCATCCTCGATGCCCAGCAACCAACGGTCGCGAACCGTCCGGCGCTCGGCACGATGGCAGGACGACCGGCGGCCGTGTTCGACGGTACGGACACCTGGATGTCGATCCTCGCCGACACCGGGACCGTCAGCTTCGACAAGGGCCCGACCTGGACCGTGCTCGTCGCCTATCAGGCCGAACGGCAGGTGGGCTGGGGAGCCGTCGGCCAGACCACCTCGGGTTCGAACTCGCGCATCATCGCCTCGTCCGCAGCCGGTCAGGCCGACATCGCATCCGTGCAGAACCTCCAAATGACCCCGAACGTGGCCACCGATGCGCTGAACGGCGGCCCCGTGAGGATCGCGACGATGAGCGGCACCGGTGCCGACACGTTCGAGTGGTCGCGCGCCTTCATCGGTGCGACAGCGGCGCCGGCATACGGACCGGGCTTCGGGTTCACGGGCCGAATCGGCGAAATCCTGTTCGTCAACGGTGGGCTCGACTCGGCGACGGTGACCAAGGCGCAGGCCTACCTGACGGCGAAGTGGGCACAGCCGAACGTGGCCCCGGCAGCGCCGATCGTCGTCACCCCGAGCGTCGGCGACGGCCAGGTGTCGCTCACCTGGCGCGGTGCGAACTCGTATCTCTCCACGATCACCAACTACACGGCGACCGCCACTGCGTTCGGTCAGACGACCCGCACCTGCATCACGGCGACGCTCACGTGCACGATCACCGGGCTCACCAACGGAGCCGTGTACTCGGTCAGCGTCGTCGCCACCAACGGGCCCGGCGCCGGCGCGGCCTCGGTACCCGTCGCCGTGGTCACCAGGCCGGCGCTGCTCACCAGTTCGGTCGCTCGGCTCTGGCTCGACGGCGCAGACACGGCGACCGTGTTCGGTGATGCTCCCTGTACCAACCCCTTGACGGTCACTGGCACATCGGTGATGTGCTGGCGAGACAAGTCTCCCAGAGCGATCTCGGTCACCAGCACCACCCTTGGACCGCCAACGTCGCAGACCGCATCGATCAACGGGCTGTCAACCGTGCGCTTCCAGGCTCGGAACGCCACAGACCCGCTGATGTCGGGACCCGACGTCCTCGGTGGCTCGCGGACCGACATGCAGTTCTTCCTCGTCCGTCGGGAAAACGTTCCGTCCGACAACGTGTTGGTCAGCTTCAACGGCACTCCTGGCAGCGCCAATCGGCTGCAAGTCAACGCGCGCTCGGCGACCAGTGGAAGATGGACCTGGGACGCAGGAACGTGCTGCACGACAGATCGTTCGGAGAGCACTGTCGTGGCCGCTGGGGCAGTCACCGTGTTCAACGGCTGGAAGGATTCGACCGCCGGACGTTCCGGCTTCCGCCTGAACGGTGCGGCCGCGTACTCGTCTCCCGGCAACAGCACTGCCGGCACCGCGGGCGGACTCCTCCTCGGAACCTCCACCACCGACCACGACATCGCCGAGTTGATCGTCTTCGAGCGGCGGCTCACTCCGGCCGAGGAACGCCAGGTGGAGGAGTACCTCAGTCTGAAGTGGGGCGTTGTGATCGCTCCGTCGGCTCCCACTGCGGCCTCCGCCAGCCAAGCGCGCAGTGTGGCGACGGTGGCGTGGGCCGCGCCCACATCCAACGGCGGCTCGCCGATCACCGGCTATACGGCGACCGCATCACCCGGTGGCGCATCCTGCACCAGTGTCACGACATCGTGCACGATCAGCGGTCTTGTGTTCGGCGTCTCGTACACGTTCACCGCCGTCGCCACCAACGCGGTGGGCACAGGAGTCGCGAGCACCGCCTCGGCGGCCACGATCTGGGGTCCCGTGCTGATCACCAACATCTCGACCCCAGGACCGTGGAACGGTGTGTTCGACGGCACGTTCCTCTGGGTGTCCAACGACACGGCCGCTTCGGTGTCCAAGATCGAAATCGCTACGAACGCCGTGGTCGCCACCGTCGCCGTCGGCGGACGTCCTACGTCGCTCGTCTACGATGGCACCAGCGTCTGGGTCACGAACTGGAGCGGGGGCACGGTCTCGAAGATCAACGCCACCACCAATGCGGTCACGGCGACCCTCGCCACCGGGAGCAACCCATACGGCGTTGCCTTCGACGGGACGAACGTCTGGGTGGCCAACCAAGGGTCCAACAGTCTCAGCAAGATCAACCCGACGACCAACACGATCACGAACATCACGGTGGGCAGCAACCCGACCGAGGTGACCTTCGCATTCGGCAGCATCTGGTTCTCGCGAGCCAACAGCTCCGGCAGCGTCGTCCGCCTCGACCCGGCGACGAACGCTGTCACGGCAACGATCACGGTAGGCAACGCGCCGTACAGCCTCACGTCAGACGGCAGCGCGATGTGGGTGGTCAACCGCGCCGGCGGCACCGTGTCGCGCATCAACCCCGCGACGAACACCGTCACAGCGACCATCACGACCGGCTCGACGCCATACGACCTGGCGTTCCTCGACAATCGGATGTGGGTGACGTTGATCGACGCGAACGCCGTCATCGCGATCGACACCGCCACCAACGCGATCGTCGCCGTCCAGTCCGTGGGCCGTTCGCCGTATGGCATCGTCGCGACCCCGACCACCGGGCACATCTGGGTGATGAACTGGACATCGAACACCGTCTCGCGCTACTTGATCTGACGCCGCCAGGCACGGAGCGGGCCCCGCGATCAACGCCGTCATCGGCACGGTCGAAGTGGCAGCCAGCCCTTGGGATTCAGGCAAGGTATGGGTGTCGCTCGCCTCGAACAGACTCTCGAAGCTCGTCATCCGAGATCTTCACGAGCGTCTCGCTGCGCCACAATGGTGAGCGTGTCCGAGATTCATCCCCTCACCGCTTGGTCCCGCCTGCCCCGTCCGCTGAGGTGGGGCCTGCAGATCGTCATCGCGGGTGGCCTCGCGATCAGTGCCTGCTCCGCGCAACCCGACGCCGCATCCGACGCAGAACAGACGCTGCCCACCACCCCGGCTCCCGACGCCACCGTTTCTCCGACGACACCCACGACCGCCGCCGACCCCACGACGACGGCGGCCCCATCCACCACCGACGGCGGCGCCGGCACTGACACGGTCGTGTTCGCCGCCGACGTGAAGCCGATCATCGAGGCGAACTGTGCGTCGTGCCACACGGGTGAGGGCCCCGGCGTCGCCGATTTCTCCCTCGGCACCGCCGGCGAGGTGCAGGAACTGTCGTTCGAGATCAATGCAGCCGCTCGCGTGGGGTACATGCCTCCGTGGCCGGCCGGCGACGGAGACGTGGCGTTCCACGACGATCGCCGACTGTCGGCCGAGCAACTCGCCATCATCGAGGCCTGGGCCGCGGGCGGCGGCGAGATCGACGTCCCCCCGACAACGCCCATCGAGGCGACGGGGCAGGCCGTCACCCCGATCGAACGAGACGTCGTGATGGTGGGCCAGCCGTACAAGGGATCGACCGAGCTGCGCGACGACTACCGGTGCCAGATCTACGACCCGAAGCTCGTCGAGCCCGGGTTCCTGCAGGGATACAGCCTCGAGGCCGACCGCACCGAAGTGGTGCACCATGCGCTGTTGTTCTACGCCGAAGCGTCCACTCGGTCGGCGGCCGAACAGGCCGACGCCGCCGACCCCTCCGTCGGCTGGGAGTGTGGCGGGCTGGCCGGGTTCGCCGGCGACTCGGGCGAGACCCGGCAGATCATGAGCTGGGGGCCGGGTCAAGACCCGACCGTGTTGCCGGTGGACACCGGCATCCCACTTCAGACAGGCGACTACTTCGTCACCCAGATCCACTACCACTACGAGACCAAATGGAACGATCTCGCCCCCGACCAGTCGGCGATCGTGATCGATCTCGCCAGCGACGAGGTGATCGCCGCAGCGGGTGGTTCGCTCGATCCGATCGAGCTCTCGCTGTACCTGGCGCCTGCAGAGATCCCCTGCTCGACCGGCGAGGTCGGCCCGCTGTGCGATCGGAGCGCCATGGCGGCCCAGCTGATCGACATCTGGGGCCCGACCGCCGGCCGGATCGCCGACTTCTTGATGTTCCAGTGCGGCGCGAAGGTGGACGACTTCGCAGGGATGACGGACGGCATCGCGTCGTCGTCGTGCGATCTTCCTGCCGAGCCCGGTCAGATCGTGTCGTTGTGGGGCCACATGCACGAGATCGGCGCATCGTTCCGCATGACGTTGAACCCAGATACGGCAGACGAGCGAGTGTTGCTCGACATCCCGAACTGGGACTTCGACTGGCAGCTCGACTATCGACCGATCGAGACGATCGTCCTCGAACGCGGCGACACGATCCGGGTGGAGTGCACCTGGGACCGGTCGAGGCTCGAAGACGGTGCCGAACCGGCATACATCATGTGGGCCGAGGGCACCGCCGACGAGATGTGCTACTCGCAGATCGTCACACGTCCCGCACCGTGATCACGACGAGGTCGGTCGGAGGCTGACGCTCAGGCTCGGGCACGACGCTGATCTCCTGGCGGCGACCCACCACGTGCACCATCACCAACCCGTCGTCGGAGGTGAGGGCCATCCCCTTTGCCCGGACGAGGGTGCCGTCGACGCGTTCGCGGATCCGGTGCAGCCACCCATCCAGCTCGATGACCGTCAGACCGACGGGCATCGGCTCGGTCGTCACCTGGTGCGCGTCGAACAGGGTGGACGGCGACAGGTCGATCGGACCCCCCGGCCGGCGCCCGCCGATGGCGAGCAGGCCCCCGAGCGCCCCCGACGAGTCCCTGCCGCGCACGATCACCGGTGTTCCCGGCGCGCGTGCCGTCAGTTCGTCGTGCGCACGAACGAGCGCTGCGCCGTCGACCAGGTCGGTCTTGGTGAGCACCAACAGATCTGCCGCCCCGATCTGAGCATGGAGCTGTTCGCGCACCCACTCCGGAAGCTCGCCGGCGACCAGTTGGTCGGCGGCCACGATCACCACCAGGCCATCGAGCACGAAGCCCGCCGACCGCGCCCACGGCAGCATCCGTTGCGGTTCGGCGACCCCGCTCAACTCGATGATCACGTGGTCGGGAGGCGTGGGGCGCGACCTGATCTGGTCGAACGCCGCGCCGAGTCCGTCGATCGAACTGCAGCAGATGCATCCGTCGGTCAGCTCGATCGTGTCGGCGTGCCGGCGGCGCACGAGCGCGGCGTCGATGTTGATCGACCCGACGTCGATGTTGATCGACCCGACGTCGTTGACGATCACCGCGACGGGTCGGTCGGCGGACCGCAGCAGGTCGTTGATCGCTGATGTCTTTCCGGCACCCAGGTATCCACCGATGAAGGTGAGCGGCACCCGCCGCCCGTCCCACGGGAGGAACGTCGGCTCGACGTAGCCCATCAGACGACCTCTGGCACGTCCTCGTCACGGAGGCGAATCGGCCCGAACCTGTCGGGACGCAGTCCTTCCTTGCCCGCGTAGAACGCTCGCACCCGGTCCATGTCGGCACGGACGTCTCCCGTGAGGTGGACCACCTGTCCGAATCCACCTCGTCGCCGCGGACCGTCGACCCAGGCGCACAACACGGGCACATCGGCCTCGAGGGCGATGCGATAGAACCCCGACTTCCAGTAGTCGGTCCTCGCACGGGTGCCCTCGGCCGGCACCACGAGGTGTAGTTCGTCGCAGGTGGCGAACCTCGCGGCGAGCCCCGACACCATGCCGCTCGCCGAATCACGTTGCACCGGCACGCCACCCAGAGCCCGCATGAACCAGCCCATCGGCGGGCGGAACAATGCCGCCTTGCCCAGCCAGCGGATGGATATGCCCGACGCCCGCGCCATCGCCACGGTGACCACGAAGTCCCAGTTCGTCGTGTGCGGTGCCGCGATCATGACGCACTTGCTCGGGATCGGCCGATCGACGACGGTGGTCCACCGCATGCAGCGCAACACGAGACGGGCCAGAAGCGTGCGCATGGACCGACCCTATCGGGGGTCGATGGATGGTGACTTCAATGGATGGTGACGGTGCCTCTCGCTCCATCCACGGTCACCATCGCGCCATCGGGGATGGCATGGGTGGCATCGGCCACCGAGACCACGCACGGGATTCCCAACTCGCGCGAGACGATCATCGCATGGCTGCCCATCGCACCCACGTTCACGATCACGGCGGCTGCAGGGATGAACAGCGGCACCCACGACGGGTCGGTCTGCGGTGCGATCAGCACATCACCTGGCTCGAGACCGACCGGGTCGGCAGCGTCGAGCACCACGCGCGCCCGCCCGGTGGCCGTGCCGCCCGACCCGGCAGCGCCCTGGAGCACGGTTCCGCTCGCGGCCACCGCCACACGCTTGGCATCGCGGCGGGTCATCTCCGACAGCGCCGGCACCCGGCCGTTCACCACGAACACGGGCTCGTACGCGAACAGGCCTCGGAACTGCTCCCAACGGGGCACAACGAGCGCACGCAGGTGTTCCGGCGTGTGTCGCATGTGCTCCAACTCGGCCAGGGTCAGCATGAACAGGTGCTCGATCTGGTCGAGGTGTCCACGCTCGACCCATCGGCGGCCGAGCTCGCGCAGCGCCATGCGCATCTCGCCGATCACCATGATGGTGTTCGTCTTCGCCCGCTCCCGCCCGGCGAGGAACAGGCCAGCCGATCGGTACGCCGCTTCGAACATGCCGGCGGTCTCAGCGTCACCGGCGATCTTGCTGCGAACGGCGGCGAGCGCTCGGTCGCGTTCGCCCACGGACGCCGCGTGCCGCACGGACGGCGCCTGCGCATCGTCGGCCCGCCGCATCAGGTCGATGGCCGCCAGCGCAATGCGCGGCTTCACCTCCCACGTCGCCGAGAGGATGTCGTACTCGTTCTGACCACGCGAGCCGAATGTCCGGAGGAACTCGGTCACGTCAGCGAGAAAGGCGGTCGAGGCCGGCGTTCCTGCAGCGGCGAGACGATCGAGCAGGTCGTCGAGACCGGCATCGAACGCGGCCGTCAGCTCGTCCGACGCTCGGGCCGTGCGCGACATGGCCCACATCGCGTGCGACGGCGCAGCCGAGTCGACATCGATGCCTGCCAGCAACCCGATGCTCAGCTCCGGCTCGCCGATGCCCTCGCAGATCGCACCGAGGGCACCGGGGCCCATCGACGCCAGCGACGAGACGCGCATCGCGTTCTCGAACACCCGCTGCACACAGGCCATCATCTCTTTCGCCCTGGCAATGAGGGCTGAGTCGGTCAGACCGCCGAGGTCGGGTCGACGGTCGCGCAGATCCTCGGCGAAGGCCTTGTCGGCGTCGAGCTCGGGCAGCGACTCGGTCGACATCGCCCACCCCATCGACGCGCCCAGCGCCGCCTCGTGCCTCGGCGACACGTGCCACGGCTCCTCGACGTACACCGGCACCTCGTCACGATCGTCGAAGAACGCCTTGTCGATCGCCTCAGGCGAGGCTCCTGGCATGCGAGCCCCGAGCAATCGCGTGAGCGACAGCGGGTTGTAGAGATAGCCGCCATACATGTGGAAGAGATCGGGCAGCTCGGGCTGTTCGAACTCCTCCCAGTCGAGCACACCCAGGCTGATGTACGCGTCGCGCAGTCCGATGCACATCGACTGACGGATCACCATGACCTGCCCGAGCGGGCTGAAGGGGTCGGGGAACACGTCGGCCGCGTTGCCCCGAGTCCATGCCGGGAACCGCACTCCCGGCGTCGAGTCCCCGAACCAACCTGCGTCTGATGATGCGCTCATGGTGCGTCATCATGGCCGACCCCGGCCGCACGGATGAACACGTGACAAGCTCGCACCGTGGCTGCCACCCCCGACCCGGTCGTCGACATCGACCTCCATGCCGACGGTGGCGCGCTGGAAGGCATCGATCTGAGGTTGGCGCTGATGTGCCTGGTGCATCTGACGGGCGATCTCCGCTGGCTCGAGCCACCGTTCCAACCGGTGCGCGACGTGCGGTTGGTGC
>JAYUSX010000386.1:0-8335 GCA_043755475.1 Actinomycetota bacterium | reverse complement strand
ACTTGCCGTTGTTGCCGGCGCCGGCAACAACGCCGCCGAACGACGTCGGCAACGGCCCCTCTGCCGCGAAGGCCACGTCAGGGTTGCTGGCGGTGATCACGAAATCGACGCCTTCCGCTGTGTCGAAGATCTGGGCCAGCCGCTGGTTGAGCTCCATTCGGCGACGTTCGATCTTCGCCCGCGCCTCGATGCCGTATCGCCGCGGCGCGACCTCCAGGCCGCTGCGCATCTCGGGTGTCAGCACGTCGGCGCACCCCGGCCAGGCGTCTCCGAGCTCGGTGAAGATGCTGATCATCCCGCTGATGCTCCACGCCGCGCCCATCGACGGCAGCGATGTATCGAGATCCGTGCGCCGCATTCCCAGTTCGCCCACGAGGTGCTCGCCGGCCTCGTCGAGTTGTTCCCACATCGCCGGCGACAGCACGGCTCCGCCCCATGCCGGATCGAATGCCACCCGTGCGCCGCGCAGCGAGCCGACATGCGTGCCGAGATCGCGTTCCCATCCGTCCTCGCGGGGCAGGCTGAACTGGTCTCGCGGATCGTGGCCGTTGCACACGTCGAACCATCGTGCGGTGTCGCGGACGCTGCGCGCCATCGGCCCGACGGTCACGGTGTAGTTGCCGTTCTCGGCCCTCGGCCCGCGCGGGATGCGGCCGTAGGTGGACTTGAGACCCACGAGGCCGGTGAAACCGGCGGGGATGCGGATCGACCCACCGCCGTCGCCACCCGTGGCGAGGGTGACCAGACCGCCGGCGACCGCCGCGGCGCTGCCGCCCGACGAGCCACCGGGCGTGCGCCCGAGCTGCCAGGGGTTGTGCGTGGCTCCGTGCAGCACGGTGCGGGTGACGTTGACCCCACCGAACTCGCTGGCCGTCGTCTGGCCGACGGTGACCGCTCCGCCGCGTCGACGCAGCCGGTCGACCATGAACGACGTGGTCGAGGCGATGCGGTCGGCGAACACGACGCACGCCTCGGTGTCGGGCCACCCGGCCACCTGGTCGAGCTCCTTGATGCCGATGGGCACCCCGCCGAACGGCAGACTCACGTCCGCTGTGTGCGCCGCCGCTTCGGCTTCCTCGCGAGCCAGGTAGGCGAACGCGTTCAACTCGCTGGATTCGATGGCCGAGTACGACGCCTGCAGCTCCTCGGCGGGGGAGCGGCGACGAGCTCGGAACTCATCGACCAGGCTGCACGCGTCGCCTGTCCAAGGTGTGTCTGCCATGTGGCCGACCCTAGTTCTGCTCGTCGGTAGAGTCGGTCGTCCATGGACACCCGATCGTTCCTCGGCTTGCAGCAGAGCCACAATCCGTTCCGCTGGAGCATGGAGGTCACCCAGGGCGTCAGCACCATGGGCGGGTTCCTCTATGGCGGATCCGGTCTCGGGGCGGCCATCTCTGCGATGGAGGGCACGAGTGGTCGCCAGACCATCTGGGCGACGGCGCAGTACCTCTCGTATGCCAAGCCGGGTGAGATCCTCGACATCGACGTCACGATCGCGGTCGAGGGCCATCAGATGACTCAGGCCCGCGCCGTGTGCCACGTGGGCAATCGCGAGATCCTCACCGTCAACGCAGCGCTGGGCGAACGGCCGATGGAGTCGTCCGGTCAGTGGGAGACGATGCCCGACGTTCCTCGCCCCGACGAGTGCGAACCCCGGCGGCATCGCCTGCCGGTCGATGGCACGATCTCCGATCGCATCGACGAACGATTGGCGAAAGGGCGAGGGTTCGACGAGCTCGATGGCACGGTGGGCGACGGCCAGACGCTGATGTGGGCGCGCATCCCCGACGTGATCGAAGGTGTCGATGCCGCATCGCTCGCTGTGTTGGGCGACTTCGTGCCGATGGGCGTCGGTCAGGCACTCGGCATTCGCGGCGGTGGCAACAGTCTCGACAACACGCTGCGAGTCGTGCACCTGGTGCCCACCGAGTGGGTGCTGCTCGACATTCGCGTGCACGCCGTCGAGCGCGGATTCGGCCACGGGTTGGTGCACATGTTCGCCGAGGACGGCACCTTGCTGGCGACGGCCAGTCAGAGCTGCATCGTCCGTTTCTGGAAGGGTTGACCCCATGACCGAGATCCCTGTTCGACCCGGAATGACCGTGCCGTTGCCCGGTCCGCTGCACACCCATCGCGACAAGCTCGTCGAACTGGCCGACATGGGCTACACCGACATCTGGTCGGCCGAAGCCGACGGCGCCGATGCCTTCACGCCGCTGGCGCTGGCGTCGGTGTGGGAGCCACGCCTCAGGCTCGGCACCGCGATCGTGCCGGCGTTCACGCGCTCGCCGGCGTGTTTTGCCCAGAGCGTGGCGTCGATGGCCGATGCCGCACCCGGCCGCTTCGCGATCGGCATCGGGTCGAGCAGCAACGTGATCGTCGAGCGCTGGAACGGCGTGCCGTTCGTGGAGCCGTACAAGAAGGTGCGCGACATCGTGCGCTTCCTGCGCGACTCGCTCGGCGGTGAGAAGGTGGCAAAGAGCTACGACACGTTCGAGATCCAGGGCTTCCGCCTGGGCATCCGACCCGAGCAGCAGCCCCCGATCCTGGTGGCGGCGCTGCGCGAAGGCATGTTGAAGCTGGCCGCCCGCGAAGGTGACGGGGCGATCATCAACTGGTTGTCACCCGACGACGTGACCAAGGTGGCAGGGGTGGTACGTGACGCCGCGGGCGGCGTACCGAAGGAGATCGTGGCTCGCATCTTCTGCTGCCCCAGCGAGAACGCCGACGCCGTCCGAGCCGCCGGCAAGTTCGCGATCGCGGCGTACCTGAACGTGCCGGTGTACGCCGATTTCCACCGCTGGTTGGGTCGCTCGGAGGTGTTGCAGCCGATGTGGGACGCCTGGCAGGCCGGGGATCGCAAGGCTGCCCTGGCGGCCATCCCCGACGAGGTGGTGGACCAGTTGATCGTGCACGGCTCGCCGGAGCAGTGCCGGGCGACGATCCAGCGCTACTTCGACAACGGGGTGACCACCAGCAGCATCGCGATCATGCCGTTCGATCCCGATCTGAAGCACTGGGATGCGGTGAAGAGCCTGGCACCCAACGCCTGAGCCCGAGTCCGGGCCGATCAGGCTGCCTGGTCGAACGCCGTGGCGGGGCCGTGCATGTGACGCTCGGCGAGCTGGCGCCGGATGGCGGCGATGTGGGCGAGCCCGCGCTCGCGGGTGCGGCGATCGAGCCGGAACTGGACGGGGAGCGACGAATCGCCGAGCAGCGTCAACTGCTCGGGCACGTCGGTGCGGGAGGCGTCGGTGCGGGAGGTGCGGAGACGAGTTGCCATACCCGCATCATGCAGAAGGGGTGTGACACGGCTCGTGGGGCGGGCGTGCCGGCCCGACGGCACCTGCCGGCGCAATGGGTGATGTTGGTGGTGTCGGGCTTCACCGCGATCAACTGGGGCTCCGGCATCCGTCCACTCCGCGAAGCCTTCGTCACCAGCGGATCCTCGATGCTCACGCTCGGGTTCGTTCGCCCACCAGGAGTCGGGCGCGTTCTGATCGCCTTCGTCGAAGCCGGCATCGGCCTGGTGCTCGTCTCGTTGATGATCTCGTACCTCCCCACCATCTACGGCAGCTTCAGCCGTCGCGAGGCGCTCGTCGGCATGCTCGAAGTGCGCGCCGGTCTGCCCCCGTCGCCGGCCGAACTGCTCACGCGCTATGTGCGCATCCAGTGGATCAACCGGATGGACGACGACCTGTTCGTCCCCTGGGAGGCATGGTTCGTCGACGTCGAGGAGAGCCACACGAGCCACCCGGCCCTCGTCTATTTCCGATCGCCCCACCCCGAGCGAAGTTGGGTCACCGCAGCCGGCTGTGTGCTCGACACCGCAGCGCTCGCCTGTTCCGTCATCGACCGTCCGTACGACGCTCGTGGGCCGGTGATGCTGCGCAGCGGCTTCTTCTGCCTGCGCAGGATCGCCGACTTCTTCGGGCTGGCGTACGACCTTGACCCTGCCCCCGACGCACCGATCTCGGTCAGCCGCCGTGAGTTCGACCTGCTGTGCGTGGAACTGCAGGCAGCCGGGGTGCCGTTGTGGCAGATCGCGACCAGGCCTGGCGCGACTTCGCCGGCTGGCGGGTGAACTACGACGCCGCCCTGCTCGGGTTGTGCGCCTTGGTGATGGCACCACCGGCGCGCTGGTCGAGCGACCGGATGCCTCCTCGACCGCGAATCAGGCTGGCCTCGGTGCCGACTATGCGACGACCAGGACGCTCCCAACGACAGAGATGACCGCCACGGCCACCGGCGTCGCCCATCTGGCCCAGGAGGGAGCGGGCTTCCATCGCGGGGCAAGCATCACGAACCCACAGATCGCTCCGGCGATGGCGCCGCCGACATGACCGCCCTTCGAGATGCCGGGGATGGCGAAGGTGATGAAGAAGTTGATCATCAACGTGGTGCCCAGCCCGGTGCTCATGATGTTCACGCCCTGGCGCTTGAAGCCGATCGCCGCGGCGGCCATGAGACCGAACACGGCGCCCGATGCGCCGCCGGTGATGCCCCGGCCACCGACGAGGAGGACACCGAACGAACCGCCGAGCAGGCTCGCCCCGTACAGCAACGCGAACTTGGCGCGGCCGAGTGGGCGTTCGAGCAGCTGGCCCAGCTGGTACAGCATCAGCATGTTGAACGCGAGGTGGATCACGCCGAAGTGCAAGAAGCCACTGGTGACGAGGCGGTACCACTCGTGTCGGCCGCCGGTCAGGAAGAACTCGTTGAGACCGAGGTCGAACTGGGCCTTGGTGACCCCGCTGCCTGCCAGCGACGACGTGTCGGAGATGGTGACGAACACGAACACGGCGATGTTGATCGCCATCACGACGTAGGTGACGAGCGTGTGCTGGCGGGCGTTCCAGTACTTGGCCCGGGTGGCGACGTCGGGTCGAGCGGCCTTCGCACAATCGATGCAGTGTGAACCGACGGCAGCCTGCACCAGACAGTCGCTGCAGGCGGACTTGCCGCAGCGGGTGCAACTGCGTCCGGCCTCGCGGTCGGGGTGGCGGTAGCACCGTGGCAACGTGGCGGTGCTGGGAGCCGGCTGCGCAGGCGGGGGAGGCGGCGGCAGAGACATGGCTGGAAGGCTACCGAGGGGCGCCCGGACGAGGGTCGTCGACCAGTTCGCCCATCAGGCCTCGATCCCACCAGTCGCGTAGCACCGTCCACGCATAGATGCCCGTGCTGTGGCCATCGCTCCAGTCGATCGACAACCCCCAGGCCCCGGTCAGCTCGGCATGGCCGATCGAGATCGCATCGGACACGCCGGGTCGCGGCCAGGCCACCTCGCCTCGCTCGCGCCACCCGCGGCAACTGGCGCACGGGCACCCGGCTCGAAGGGCAGCAACGGGGTACTCGGCCACCACGCCGTCGTCGAAGGTGATCGTGACCGAACGGTCCCTCACGATGTCGATGTCGGCGGGGGCAGCAGGCGTGGTGGTCACGGCAGAACCGCAGTGAGGACGAGGGCGACGAGCACGACACCGATGATGACACCGTTGTAGGCCGTATGGGCAGTCGTCGACTCCATCGTGGCATCGTCGACCGACCCTGATCGTCGGAAGGCACGGAGGTAGACGGACAGGAAGTAGCCGCCTCCGATCGACAGCGCGAGCGCCGCACCGATCGGGATGCCTACGAGCGCGTGCACGAGACCGAACTGGACCGTCTTGAGGGCACGCCGGCCCCAACCCCACCCCTCGGCCCCACGGCGGAAGAGACGCTCCTCGGCGTGGGCGAACAACGGTAGGGCGGGCAACAGCATGGCGATGAAGACCGTCGGGATGATCCACTCCCAGATGGTGCCGGCGGTCTGGTCGGTGCTGCCGAACACCGGGTTGCCCTCGCCGCCGATCGCGCTCCACCAGCCCCAGTCGAGACCGGGCACGAGCATGGCCGCGCTCGCCGCGACGATCACGACGAACAGCACGATCGGCACCGGCCACACATGGCGCCATCCGATTCGGCGGCGCACCTCGCGCACCACGGCCCGTCCGGACGTGGAGCGCGACACGCGCACCCCGGTGACCAGGCGTATCGCCATGAATCCGAGCACCGCCACCGAGAGCAGCGTCGTCACGACGTCGAGCGAGGAGGCGAGCACCACGTGTGAGTGTATGGATCGGGAGCGAACTAGGGTCCGCGCGCATGGCATGGGACTTCGAGACGGAACCAGAGTTCGAGGCGAAGCTGGCGTGGATGCGCAGCTTCGTGCGCGAGGAGATCATCCCACTCGAGACGCTCGCTCACGAGTGGCGCTCGCCTGAGGGCCGCCAGACGTTCCTCAAGATCGTGGCTCCGCTGAAGGAGCAGGTGAGGGCGCAAGGTCTGTGGGCCGCCCACCTGCCGCCCGACATGGGTGGTCTGGGCTTCGGCCAGGTGAAGCTCGGCTTGATGCACGAGATCCTCGGCCAGTGCGGGTACGCGCCGAGCATCTTCGGGAACAACGCTCCCGACAGCGGCAACGCCGAACTCCTCGCGGTCGGAGGCACGCCGGAGCAGCGCGACAGGTGGATGACACCGTTGCTCGACGGCCAGATCCGCAGCTGCTTCTCGATGACCGAGCCGGGGGCCGGCGCCGATCCCACGCTGTTGTCCACCACCGCGATGCGCGACGGGGACGAGTGGGTGATCAACGGCCACAAGTGGTTCTCGTCCAATGCGTCGATCGCCGACATCTTGATCGTGATGGTGAAGACCGGCGATCACGAGACGCCGTACAAGAACTACTCGATGATCGTGGTGCCCACGAACACGCCAGGCGTGAACATCTTGCGCGACGTGCCCACGATGGGCGAGCCCGACCACAAGACCGGCGAACCCGGTGGTCACGCCGAGATCCTGTACCAGAACGTGCGGGTGCCGTTCGAGAACATCGTCGGCGGCGAAGCCGGCATCGGTCAGGGCTTCGCGCTGGCGCAGAAGCGCCTCGGGCCCGGACGCATCCATCATGCGATGCGATGGCTGGGCCAGAGCCAGCGTGCGTTCGACCTCCTGTGCGAGCGGGCGCTCACCCGGTACACGCATGGCTCGATCCTCGCCGAGAAGCAGATGGTGCAGGACTGGATCGCCGAGAGCTATGCCGAGATGCAAGCGGCGCGGCTGCTCACGCTGCAGGCAGCGTGGAAGATGGACCAACTGCACGCTGCGGGCAAGCACTACAGCGATGCCCGCGTCGAGATCGGCGTGATCAAGTTCTGGGGCGCGAAGGTGCTCTACAACGTGATCGACCGTGCCATCCAGATCCACGGCTCGCTCGGTTACACCACCGACCTGCCGCTCGAGTCGATGTACCGGGCTGCCCGTGCCGCCCGCATCTACGACGGCCCCGACGAGGTGCACAAGGTCACCGTCGCACGCCAGGTGCTGAAGCGCTACCGGCCCAGCGATCCATCGATCGAGCACGTTCCCACCCGTCGTGCCGCGGCCCTGGAGAAGTTCGCCGACTCCCTCGACGGGCTGTCGATCAGCCACTGACCTCCGTGGACGGGATCCTCGATCGGGTAGCGGTCGGCCTTCGTCGCGGCACCGCCTATGTGGTGGTCTTCCTCGACGACGAGTTCATCGTCAGATGGGTCGGTCCGCAGGCGGCTGACATGCTGGGTTGGCCGCCCGGCGCTCTGGACGGTCGATCGGGGCTCGACTTCGTTCATCCCGACGATCTGCCCCACGTCGCGCGGCTCGTTGCCGCAGAGTTGGTAGAGCCTCACGAGTACGGCGTCGACCCGGCGCGGCGCACCTTCGACGAAGCGAGGTTCGCGACGGCCGACGGCGGATGGAAGGCCTTCGAGTTCGCTGCCAACAACCTCAGCGCCGACCCCGATGTCCGTGGTTTCGTGATTCTGATGCGGGACGTGACCGAGCGGCGTTTGCTCGATGACGTGTACGGCCAGATCGTGGAGGGTGCTCCTATCGACCAGACTGCCCGGCGGGTGGCAGAACTGCTGTCGTGGCAATGCGGTGGCGCCGCAGTGGTGGTGGAACTGCCGTCGATGGAACCGATCCTCGTAGGCTCGACCGATGTGGGTGCGACGCCGGTCGTGTTCGACCTCACGGATCTCGGTGGCCATATCGTGGTGTCTCATTCGGCAGATCACGAACCATCGGAATGGTTCGCGATCCTGGGCGAGCGCGCTGCAGGCCTGCTGCACCTCTCCGTGACCCGCCGCCTCGGCGAACTGGCGCTGCGTCGCCGGCTCGACGAGAAGACCGCGTTGATCTCCGCCGTGTCGCACGATCTGCGCTCGCCGATCGCGGCGATCCAGCTGATGTCATCGTTGCTCGATGACAGCAGCGATTCATTGAGCGGCGACCAGCGACGCGAGCTCATCCAGCGGAT
>JAYUSX010000385.1:0-8339 GCA_043755475.1 Actinomycetota bacterium | reverse complement strand
GTGTTCTTCACCGAGGGCGGTGGCGGTCGCCCCGGAGACACCGACGGCGTTGGTGTCAGTGGCCTCGATTGCTGGGCGTTCAACTACCTCGCCCGGCTCAGCGCGTTGGTGCCACTCGTCGGCATCAACGCCGGCTACTGCTTCGCCGGCAACGCCGCCATCCTGGGGTGCTGCGACGTGGTCATCGCCACCGCCGACTCCAACATCGGCATGGGCGGCCCGGCGATGATCGAAGGCGGCGGCCTCGGCGTGTTCCAACCCACCGAGATCGGCCCGATGGAGGTGCAACGTGCAAACGGTGTGGTCGACATCGCGGTCGCTGACGAGGCCGAAGCGGTCGCTGTCGCGAAGCGATACCTGGCGTACTTCCAGGGTGCGCTGCCCACGTGGACGGCGCCCGACCAGCGAGCGCTGCGGCGCGCGATCCCCGAGGACCGCAAACGGAGCTACGACGTACGAGCGGTGATCGACGCGATGTTCGATGTGGACTCGGTGCTCGAACTGCGGCGCGACTTCGGGCTCGGCATGGTGACGGCGCTCGTGCGGGTGGAAGGCCGACCGATGGGCGTGCTCGCGAACAACCCGAACCACCTCGCCGGCGCGATCGACAGCGACGGTGCCGACAAGGCCGCACGCTTCCTTCAGTTGTGCGACGCGTTCGGCCTGCCGGTGATCACGCTCGTCGACACGCCCGGCATGATGGTCGGACCCGAGGTGGAACAGACCGCGCTCGTGCGGCACTGCACCCGATTGTTCGTCACGGGAGCCAACATCACGGTGCCCATGGTGACCATCGTGCTGCGCAAGAGCTACGGCCTCGGCGCCCAAGCGATGATGGGGGGCAGCACCAAGGCCCCGCTGGCGTGCGTTGCGTGGCCCACCGGCGAGTTCGGTGGCATGGGGCTGGAGGGCGCGGTGCGCCTCGGCTACCGGAACGAGCTCGCAGCCGTCGCCGACCCGGCCGAGCGCGAGGCGTTGTTCCAACAGATGGTCGAGCGGATGTACACGCACGGCAAGGCGCTCAACGCTGCGTCGCATTTCGAGATCGACGACGTGATCGACCCCGCCGATTCGCGTCGGTGGATCTCGACCCTGCTGGCAACCGCGCCGCCGCCGCGGTCGCATCGTGGCAAGAAGCGTCCGAACATCGACACCTGGTGATCACGTCACCTCGACCGACAGGAACCACACCGTGCGCATCGACGAGATCGAACTCCGGATCGTCCATCTCCCGTATCGAAACGTCTTCAAGACCTCCTTCTCGTCCGAAGTGGGCAAGACCGCGGTCATCGTCACCGTGCGCAGCGAAGGGATCGAGGGCTATGGCGAAGGGGTGATGGACCCGTTGCCGCACTATCGCGAAGAGACCATCGCCGGGGCCATCGGTCTGATGCGCAACGCGCTCGTTCCGGACCTGCTCGCCCGCGGTTGCGATCACCCCGGCGAGCTGCTCGACCGCTGGGCCACGTGGCGCGGCAACCCCATGGCCAAAGCTGCCGTCGAACTGGCGGTGTGGGACTGCTACGCCCGTCAACAGGGCGTCGCGATGCGCACCCTGCTCGGTGGCGACCGCACCGAGATCCCGGTCGGCGCAAGTCTGGGCATGAACTCGGTGGCCGACACGGTTGCATCGGTCGCCAAGCACGTCGGCGAGGGGTACCAGCGGGTGAAGCTGAAGATCGAGCCCGGTTGGGATGTCGACCTGCTCATCGCCGTGCGCGACCGATTTCCCGACATCGAGCTGACGGTCGACGCCAACTCGGCGTACTCGCTCGCCGACATCGACCTGCTGCGCAGCTTCGACGACTTCCACCTGCACTACATCGAGCAGCCCTTGCACTGGGACGATCTGACCGACCACGCGAAGCTCGCGCCCCAACTGCGCACACCGATCTGTCTCGACGAGACGCTCACGTCACCCGCTCGGGTGACGGCCGCCCTCGATCTGCAGGCGTGCAAGGTGGTCAACGTGAAGGTGGGTCGCTTCGGTGGCATCACCGCCGTCCAGCGCGTGCACGAGATCTGCGTGTCACGCGAGGTGCCGATGTGGTGCGGCGGCATGCTCGAGACCGGCATCGGACGCGCCCACAACATCCACCTCGCCACGATGCCCGGCTTCGTGTACCCGGGCGACACCGCGTCGGCCAGCCGCACGTACGCCCGCGACATCACGGAGCAGCAACTCGAGGCGACGAACGGGATCATGCCGGTGCCCGACGGCCCCGGCATCGGAGTCACTCTCGACCGCACCTACCTCCAGGAGGTCACTCAGAGCGTCGAAGTCGTGCGGCCATGACCGTCGACGATCCGTTGTCGCGGCTCGAGTTCCGCGACCTGGTGACGGCCGAGCAGCTCGCCCACCTGCCGCCGTTCGAAGCGCGCATCTGGGGTGGTGGTGGCGATTGCGTGTCGGTGAACATGCTCGTCGCCACGGTCGGCGAAGGCGGTGTGGCGCTCGGCGCCTTCGACAGCGACGAGATGGTCGGAGCCGTGTACGGCTTTCCGACCCGCGACCCGCACGTGCTGCACTCGCACTACATGGCGGTCGATCCTCGGTGGCGCCGCAATGGTCTGGGCGTCGAGCTGAAGCAACGCCAGCGTCGGTGGTGCCTCGACCGAGACATCACTCAGATGCGCTGGACCTACGACCCGCTGCAGTTGGGCAACGCCCATCTCAACCTGCACGTGCTCGGCGCTCGTGGTGTCGCCTACCACGTCGACTACTACGGGCATCTAGGGGGAATCAACGGTTCGCTCCCGTCCGATCGGGTGATGGTGTCGTGGGATCTTCGCGATGCCGCGACCGAGCCGAACCACGAGCTCGCCGTCGACGTGCCGATGGCCACCGCCGATGACATCGCCGACTCGAACGACGCCGCGGTGCATGCGCGTCTGATGGTGCGAGCAGAGCTCGAGCCTCGGATGCGGCTGGGATGGCAGCTGGTGGATGTCGATCGACACGCTCGCCAGTACCTGCTCGCCGGCCCGACGTGACCGACCCAGGGTCGAATCGCCCGGTTCTCCACGTCGGTTGTCCCATGTGGGCGCATCGCCCGTGGGTGGGTCGGTTCCTGCCGAGCGCCACCTCGAGCGGTCAAGAGCTTGCGGCCTACAGCCGATTCGTGAACGCCGTCGAAGGCAACACCACGTTCTACGCATCACCGTCCCCGTCGACCGTTGCGAAGTGGTCCGAGCTCGCACACCCCGGGTTCCGGTTCGTGTTCAAGGTGCCTCGCCACATCACCCACGAGCTCCGGCTCCGTGACGCCGATGCGCACATCGCTGCCTTCGTCGAGTTGATGGCACCTCTCGGTGACGCGATCGGCGGGATGACGCTCCAGCTGCCGGCGACGTTCGCGCCAGACGACCTCGGCGTCCTCGAATCGCAGATCCGCCGGCTCCCATCGGGTGTGCACTGGTCGGTCGAGGTGCGACATCCGGGGTTCTTCTCCGGTCGGCCGCGGTTCGCGCTCGATCGACTGCTCGCGCGAAAGGAGGTGGAGCGGGTGCTGCTCGACAGTCGCGCACTGTTCCGTGAACCACCCCGAACCGAGGCCGGACGCGACGCGTATGGGCGCAAGCCAAGGGTGCCAGCGCTGACCGAACCGACGACCGATCGGCCGATCGTTCGCTTCATCGGCGCAGACGATCCGGCCCTGACGGCCGATGGTCTGCAGGAGTGGCGTGCGATCGTCGCAGGGTGGGTCGCCGAGGGTCGCACGCCATCGGTGTTCGTGCACACTCCCGACAACGCCGACGCGCTCGGTCTGGCGAGGGCGTTCCACGGCGAGGTCGGCTTGCTGGTGCCCGATCTCGAGTCGCTGCCTGATCCGCTGCCGGTCGTCGCGGCCGAGCAGCAGACCCTGTTCTGACGGCTGGACTCCCGATCCCCGCCACGATCAGCCTGACGAGGTCGCGATCGACGAGGTTCGCGATGCGGGGCGCGCCGATCGACGTGTGCGAACATCGTCGACCGTGAACGACCTCTGGGCGGTGCGGCGGATGCAGGGATCGCCGTCCGGCACGGCGTGCAGCGCCGGCGCTGCGTACAGGTCGATGACGTCGTGCGGCTGCGGCCTGCGATGATCGGTCTCGGCGTCACAGCGCTCGACCTCGGGTGGGTGGCAGGCATCGTGTTCCTCGCAGCGATGGTGCAGGTGCTGTCGGGCTTCGGATTCGGGTTGATGACCGTGCCGTTGATGACGCTCGTGATCACCACCCGAGAGGCGGTGGTCGTCAGCACGTTGCTGGGCGTCGGGTTGTCGTCGTGGCAGGCGTGGCACCAGCGCGCCGACGCCGTTCGTCCGCTGGTGGTGCGGATGACCTCGGCGGCCTATGTGGGGATGCCGATCGGGTTGTGGGTGTTCGTGGTCGTCGACGACCACACGTTGCGGCTGCTGCTGGGAATCGCGGTGCTCGTCGCCGTGGTGCTGCTCGCCGTTCGCGTCAACCTGCACCATGTCGGCCCCGGACTCGACATCGGCGCCGGGTTGCTCAGCGGGATCCTGAACACCTCGCTGTCGACCAACGGACCGCCGCTGGTGTTCGTGCTCCAGGCTCGCCAGCTGGAGCCGCCGGCGTTTCGGGCAACGATCTCGCAGGTGTTCGCGTGGAGCAACGTCGTCGGGCTCACCCTGTTCCTCGTCGCCGGGAAGGTCACCGGTGATGGTGTGGTGGCGGCCGCGGTGGCGATGCCGGCTCTGATCGCGGGCCAGTTCGCCGGTTTCCCGCTGAGGCGCCATGTTCACGGCGAGCGCTTCCGGCGGCTCGTGCTGGTGCTCCTCACGGGTGCCGCGATCAGCGCGATCGTCACCGCCCTGAAGTGAGCCGACGCCACGCCCGGGCCGCGGTCGCAGCCGATCGCCGTGCATGTGACAACCTCGCACCATGAAGGCCGAACGTCAGGTGCCCAAGAACGTGGTGGTGGTGCTGCTCGACTCCTTGAACCGGCACATGCTGGGCTCCTACGGCGGCACCGAGTTCGACACCCCGAACCTCGATCGGTTCGCGTGCCGATCCACCCGGTTCCTCCGGCATGTCACTGGGTCGTTGCCCTGCATGCCGGCTCGCCACGACATCTTGTGCGGTTCGCTCGACTTCCTGTGGCGGCCCTGGGGATCGATCGAGCTGTGGGAGCGCCCGATCACGGCCGATCTGCGCCACAGCGGCGTTGCGACGATGCTGGTGACCGACCATCCACACCTGTTCGAAACCGGCGGCGAGAACTACCACACCGATTTCGGCACGTGGGACTACGTGCGCGGTCACGAGGGCGATCCGTGGAAGACCTGGCTCGACCCGAGTTGGATCGGGGTTCCCGCGCCGCCGGCCCAGGATGGCGGCTGGTGGCTCCGCCGTCGCTATGGCGACCATGCCCCCAAGATCGACCGCGCCTACGACCGCACGCGCACCCACTTCCGCACCGAGCTCGACTTCCCCGGGCCACGCACCATGACGGCCGCCACCCAGTGGCTCGCCGACGCTGCGGCTCAGGCGGGCGACCAGCGGTGGATGCTGTTCGTCGACGAGTTCGACCCTCACGAACCCTTCGACACGCCGCCCGAATGGACCGGTCGCTACGAGGACGAACCCTGGGACGGCGAGCGCTTGATCTGGCCTCCGTACGTCGTGGGTGGCCTGTCCGGTGGACACCTCTCCGACAGAGAGGCACGGCACCTGCGCGCCAACTACGGCGCCAAGCTCACCATGATCGATCACTGGTTCGGCAAGCTCGTCGATCAGCTCGATGCGATGAACGCCTGGGACGACACTGCGGTGATCGTCTGCACCGACCACGGTCACTACCTGGGCGAAGAACGCGCCGATGGCACCGGAGCTCGGGTCGATATCTGGGGCAAACCGCAGGTGCCTCAGTTCCAGCCGCTCGGCCACACGCCGATGATGATCCACTGGCCGGGTGTCGATGGTGGGGGAGTGTGTGATTCGCTCACCACGAACGTCGACCTCTACGCCACGCTCGCCGATGCCTTCGGCGTGTCGCCGGCGCATCGCACCCACGGCCACTCGCTCGTGCCGCTGATCACCGGCGCTGCCACGTCTGTTCGCGACTGGGCGATCGGCGGCGTGTTCGGCAACTGGGTGCAGATCACCGATGGGCACCGCATGTACGCGCGAGCGCCGGAGGGCGACAATCTGCCGCTCAGCATGTGGAGCAATCGATGGAGCACGATGCCGATCCACGTGAAGGGGATCGCCGAATTGCCGATGCCCGATGATCGGGCCTTCCTCGACCACATGCCCGGCAGTTCGATTCCGGTGATCCGGCAACCGTTCCAACCGGGCGATGCCCTGCCGTTCTGGGTGAACCGATCGATCGCAGGCCAGCATCACCTGTACGACATCGACCTCGATCCGGACGAACGCGAGAACCGGGTGGGCGAGGCGTCCGAACGCGAGATGAGCGACCTGCTGCGCTCAGCGCTCGACGAGGTGGACGCCCCCGGCGAACATCTCGAGCGACTCGGCCTCGCCTGACCCCGCGATGAGAGATGAGTGGCGGTCGCGCCCCTACTTCTCATCGCGGTGGTGAACTCCGGCGGCCGGGGGTTGTGGAGCGGCTACTGCCCGCCGAACCACTGCATCCAGGCGTCCTGCGTCTTCGGTTTGAAGACGTAGTTCGACTCGACCACGGCCGACAGCGATGCGCTGGATGGTTGGGAGTAGCGGTGTCCGGGGAACACGATCGTGTCATCCGGCAGCGAGGCGAGCTGCTTGAGGCTGTGGTACATGTCCTCCGGATTGCTGCCCGGGAGGTCGGTGCGTCCGCAGCCCTCGAGGAACAGCGTGTCGCCGCTGACGAGACAGCCCTGCACATGGAAGCACTGGCTGCCGGGCGTGTGGCCGGGCGTGTGGACGAGGGTGATCTCCACACCACCGACCGTCACCACGTCGCCGGCATCGTGCTGGACGAGATTGGTCTCTCCGACACCCGTGGTGCGCAGCACCCACGGGGCCTCGTGCTTCTGCACGTGGATCGGGCAGTCGGCGCGGGTGAGCAGCGCTGCCACGCCTTCGATCGTGTAGCCCATCATCGAACCGCCGACGTGGTCGGGGTGGTAGTGGGTGGCCAGCACGCCGGTGCAGCGCATCCCGTCGCCTTCGATCGCGTCGAGCAGATCGTTCACCGCGTAGGCAGGGTCGACCAACACGCACTCGCCCGTGCTGCGATCGCCGATCGCGTAGACGAAGTTCACCATTTGGGTGGCGATCGGGTCGCCCACGGCGAAGTCCCGTCCGGAGAGGAGCTGGCGGAAGTAGAACTGCTGCAAATCCACGGGTGCAGACTACGCAACGTTGCCGTGACCCGGGCGGGTCAGGGCCGGGTGCGGCCGGGTGCGGCCGGTTCTGCGGGTTTGCTTGCGCCCGGTTCGATGCAGCCGGTTCAGTTGCCGCCGTACCGGAGCCATGCAGCGCCCAGGCCCTCGGCGGGCGCACTCACCAGCGGTCGGCGCCCCCACAGCGCGAGGGTGAGATCCTCGGCTCTGCCCGAGAGCTCCGCAGTGGGCGATGCTGCCGGATCGACGACCACCGTGAGGGGCTCGTCGACGCGCACGATCAGCCGGTTCGAACCGTGGTGGAACTCGGCGTCGGTGCACACGATTGCAACGATGCCCACCGGTGCGGGCCGCTGGTCGCGGGTGATGATGCGCGGCACCATCACCTCGAAGTACTCGGCGATGCCGTCGGCGGCCGTGGTGGGGTCCATCGGTCGGGCCGTGCGGACCGCGTCCTCGATGTCCCACGCGTGGATGAAGGCTTCGTGCGCCTGCCGGCGCGGCCACACCTTGCCCAGTTTCGGGACGGGGAACGGATGCCACGTCGGCCCGTCCGGATCGAGCGCACCGAACACGTCCATCAGCGCGGCTGCCCCTGCGTCGAACCAGTCGGCGAGTGCCTCCTCGTCTGCATCGGCCGGCGCGTCGTCGATCGCCGAGGTGTCGGGCGGTGCGCCTGTCGATGCCGCCAGCCGAGCCCAGCGGTGCACGAAACCGAGATGGCGAGCGAGCTGTGCGACGTCCCACCCGGGACACCCACGCACGGGTGCATCGAGCGGGCCGATGCGAACGGCAGCGGAGAACCTGGTGACGCTGTCGTGAAGGATCGGGATGAACGGGTCCATGGTCGTACGCTACGTGCCCATGTCGACCGGCATCCTGCGAGTTCTCACGCCCGGCCAGCAGATCCCCTTCGGTGGCGACCGTATGGCGACCGTGAGCGAGGAGTTGGCCGCCGCGTTCGCACCGGGTGACCGGCTGGTGGTGGTGCAGGAGACCGGCGATCTGCTCCACGTGCCGAAGGCGGATCACGGCCGGGTGACG
>JAYUSX010000384.1:0-8341 GCA_043755475.1 Actinomycetota bacterium | reverse complement strand
GAGGCCATCGTGCTCGATCCATCGTTCCGACACAGCACCGTAGAACAGGACCTTGCCGCCGCCGCTGAGCGGTACGGCTTCGAGCTCGCATGGCACCGTGGTTCGGAACTCGCGGTCGACGACGTCCCCGACGACTTCCGCGGTCCCACCATGCCAGCGCTCGCACGCCGCGTGGCAGGCCCCGGCGGGATCGTCGACGCGCGAGCGATCGGCGTCACCGCCGCCGAGCATCCATACGAGGAACCCACACCGCTCGGCGATCCGCCGGAGTCGACACCACAGCAACTCCAGTACCTCTGGCACACACTCCTCGCGCACGGCCACGACACCGCGTCGTAACGCCGGGCCCCACCCCCCAAACCGCGAGCTCTGGGGACGTCGTGATGCGCTCCCGCTCAGATTCTGCGAAGCAGCGCACCGCGGCCGATCCGCGCTGCCTGAGGGCGAGATCGGGGCCGGGCCACCTTCGCTGGAGCGCTGGGAGTCCTGGTGATCGTGTCGCTCTTCCTGGCGTTCAACGACTCCCGCGGCTCACCGGAGACCATCAACGGTGAGCTCGTCTTCACCGATCACGGCAACGTGATCGGTCCCGCCACCGAGCGACAGGCGGATGAAGCTCGAACTCACGACAGTCGCATGTTCAGTGGTCACCTGATGCTGTTCGGTGTCATCGGCCTGCTTGCACGAGTGCCACCAGCGACCGTCCCACCTCGCAACAAGCGACCCAGTAGTCGCGCACGCGGGCTGAGAGGTCGACCTGGAGGGCCCCGCCAGCAGCCGACTGAGAACGCTGTGGTGCGCTCACCCGAGAAGAATGGGCCGTGCTTCACGAAGCGCCAGCCACCGTCGTCATGCACAATGCGGACGTCGAACCATCGTGAAATCGCCCCCGCCTGCGTCGAATCGAGGTGGCATCATGCCCGGGTATGAGCTTCCGAGATGACGGGGTCGAGCCAGCGGACGGGTTCATCCGCAACGGGTTCATCGTTCGACCACTTGTGCCGTCCGATGTGGTGCTCGACCACGACGCCAACCGACCTGTCGGCCGTCGACGCCACGGTCGCGTTCTGGGTGCGCCCCTCGACGTGGCAGGACGGCTTTGAGCGTCTCTTGCTCGAGGCGATCCTCGGCTGGCTACGGGATCAGTGGTCGTTCGAGCGTGCGGTGATCGTGACCAATGAGAAGCTCGACCACCAGATCGCAACGATCGAGTCTCTCGGCCTGACTCGGCGCTTCGACTACGACCGCGACCGGGACATGTACACCTCTCACGCCTACGCCTGACGCCGGATCTGCGCGACGTCGTGCTCGATCTGCGGTTCCGCCTCGAAGAGCCAGACGAGATCCTCGAGGGCTGCCCAGCTCGACATCGGTACGAGCGCAGGCGGCCCGGTGCGGTCGCCATCCGCAAGTGTTCAACCCGTGCCGATCGGCAGAACGGTGCTACCTGGGTCGGTTGACGAACGCCAGATTCGGGCTGCGTTGATGTCGTAGCTTTCAGCCGTGCTTCAGTTGATTCCACCCAACGTCGGCATGTACGAGGCATGGCTTTCCTCGCATGTCGAATGGGGTCCCGGCATGCACGAGGATGGCTTTGGCCTCACTCCTGCGGACGACGTCGAGACAGCCGAGGGGTTCAGGCAATGGATTGATCGGCTGAACGCGGCCGAGGATCTGTGCGCGTGCCGTTGGATCGTTGACGGTGGACGGGTTCTCGGCGGAATCGCTCTCCACCTGCAAGACAACGATTTCACTCGACATCACGGCCACGTCGGTTATGGGGTTCGCCCGAGCGCCCGAGGTCATCGGGTTGCGAGCTGGGCTCTTGAGGTGATTCTCGACCTCGCCCGGCTGAAGGGGCTGACTCGGGTGCTCGCAGTCTGCGAGTCGGAGAATGTTGCGTCTGCACGGACGATCGAAAGGCTCGGCGGTGAACCTGCCGGCGGGTCCGATCCGAGCAACGTGCGGCGTTACTGGATCGACGTCGGCGAGTAGGCCGGTCAGTCGGCGTGGTAGCGCCGAATGCCCAGGGCAGACGTTCAGCGCGGCGCGCTTGGCAGGCTCAGCCGCTGGAACTGTCGTGCCGCAGGGCTCGGCACGCGTGATGCCCGCCCGCTGTGAGGTCAGGGAGCGCGCCGGTAGTGCATGGCGACCGCGCCACTGCGGAGCGGTGTCGCCGAGACCAGCTCGAGCCGTCGCGTGCTGGGCAGCCCGCTCTGGTACAAGGTCGGGCCGTGCCCGGCGATCCTGGGATGAACGAGGAACGTGTACTCGTCGATCAGGTCCAGCCGGTCCAGCTCGGTCGCGAGCGTCCCGCTACCAAGGAGCACACCGGCAGGAGTCGCATCCTTGAGCCTCTGCACACTCGTGCGCAGGTCGCCGGTGAGGTGGTGGGTGTTGGTCCACGAATAGTCACTTCGCGTCGACGACACCACGTACTTCGGTTTGGCCTCCAGCTTGACCGCCCACTCCTGGATCGCCGGCGGCGCCTCCTCCTCGCCACGAGCCACCGCCGGCCAGTAGCTCTCCATCATCTCGTAGGTGATGCGGCCCCACAGCATCGCCCCGCCCTCGTCCATGACACGCGGGAAGAAGGCGTGTGACTCATCGTCGACGATTCCCTCCTGATGGTCGACGCAGCCGTCGAGGGTGAGGTTCAAACTGAATGTCAAGACTCCCACGAAGGGGAGCCTAAACAGCCGAGCGGCGCAGGACTGCACATCACCGGGCAAAGCCGTGCACGGAGAGCACTCGGGAAAGCGCACCGCCCACGTGAGCGACAACCGCCATTCCTTCGCGCATTGTTCCGAGCAGGCGGCTTCGGGCACGATGCAGTGGGATGATCGACGGGGGCCGCTCGACCCGGCGTCCACCGCACTCGAATGCCAACACAAGGAGTTCGTCAATGACCAGAGTCCTAGTTGATCTGATGCTGTCGCTCGATGGCTACGGGACGACCACCGACCAGACGCCCGACGACCCGTTCGGCCAGGATTGGGGACGGCTCACCGAGTCGTACGTCGCTACCCGCACGATGCAACAACGGGTCTTCGGCGACACCACCGGTGCGGGCACGACCGGTGTCGACGACGACTATGCCGCGGCGCACTTCGAAGGCGTCGGAGCGGAGATCATGGGTGCGGGGATGTTCGGCCTGCACGCGCATCCGGATGACCCCGACTGGCGGGGGTGGTGGGGTGACGAGCCGCCATTCCGTATGCCGGTGTTCGTATTGACGCATACAGAACCGCGTGCTGCGATCGAAATGAACGGTGGGACGACGTTCCACTTCCGTCGCGCCGACCTCGGGGACGTGCTCGCCGAGGCGACCGTCGCAGCGGGCGATCACGACGTGCGCGTCGGCGGAGGGATCAGCACCGCCCGGAGCTTCCTCCGCGAGGGCTTGGTGGACCGTCTGCACGTCGCCATCACTCCGATCCTGCTCGGCCGTGGCGAGCGGCTGTGGGACGAGCTGCGCGGTCTCGAACTCACCCACTCGGTCACGTCCGAAGTCGCCGAGAGCGGCACGATCCACGTCACGTTCAGCCGTCGCAGCACGCGGTGAGATCGAAAGCCGATTGCCCGAGCCGGCTTCAGGCTGTTCTCGCGACTACCCCGCATCGATCGACCAGGTGCGGCAGCCCAAAATCGAGCGAGGGACGCCGGGCCGCGGCTGTCGATGACGAGTTGGGTCAGCCGAGGCATGCAACGATCCTGATCTGCGGCCGGTCGCGCATGGGTTCTCTCGGTTGCGAGTGAGTTCGAACAAGCCGAGCGGTGATCCGTCCCTCCGCAGCGCTGGGACTGCCTCCCGGCTGAAACTCCCAGGGTGCGGTGACGCATCTGCGCTGCCGTCAGCACACCCAGTTGTACGTGACCTCGTCGACGCTCACCCACACGTCCAAGTCCCCACTGTCGGACGTCCATCGGCCCACGCCATCCTCCCAGACGATCAGCGTGCCAACGTCGTCGCCAGGGCCAGGCGCTGGCACACGCGCGAAGTGACCGACGAGAGGCGTCTCCGGCATGTGGCGTTCGACGCCGAGGACGCGCTCCAGGCGGTCCTGCAGCCGGGGATCGATCGGGTCGAAACCGACTTGCGCGATCGGATACCACGTCACGCCCAGGTAGGTGAATGGCTCGTTCCCGCACGCCGGATACGCATCGACGCCGTCGAACACTTCCACCACGGCGACCGGCTGGTCTCCCTCGCCTGTGCTCAGCGGAGCCGACTCTGCGGTCGTCGCCGGGATGAGTACCGTCGACGCAGCCGAGGATGATGTCGACTCGGGTGCCGAAGTCGCGGGCCCCAAACCCGATGCGACTGGTTCGCTTCCCTCGGGTGCTGTGCCGGCGGTCTCACCTGACGTTGGGTCGCCGCACGAAGTCAGAGCCAGGCCACCCGCGAGAGCGCACGCCGCGAGACTGCACTGTCCTCGGTGGAAGATCATTCGCATACGGCGTTGGACGTCAGCGCACACCCCGGGACGGTTCCCCGCGCCGAGGCATTCGTCACCGCATGTGTGACACGGGCCCATGCCGGAGGCCGCCGTCGTCGATGCACAACGCAACGGTACTCACCCGTCGCTGCGCGAGTCAGCGGCCGTCTGGCATGAGCCGAAACGGTCGACAAGTCTTCGAACGACAAGGGGCATGATCGAAGCCCCGAGCAATTCACACAAGCGGATTCGTGTCCAGCTGGCTGACGGAGATCGTTCTGACGCGCCCCGGGTCTGGTGGAGGCCATGTCGGCCATGTCGTATTCCATGTGCAATGACGAACTGGAGTGGCTCGATCTCGTCGCGCACGAACTGCTCCGCCCGGTCGAGCTCTGCCTGGAAGTCGGGCTCCGTCTCGAAATCCCACGCCGTGGGTGCCTCCCAGATCGCTGTGAGGCGGACCTTGGCACAGCCTCCGAATTGCAGCGAACCAGAGCCGCTGTCGGGCGCGCATCGTGTTCGCCCGGCGGGGCACTCTCAGGAAGTGCGTCAAAGAAAAAGGTTGTGATACCAACCGAAATGGGGACAGGCATCGAACTACATCCAGAACATCTGGCATGTCGGGCGCGCGGCTGCCGCCCGGGAACGGAGGAACATCATGCAATTCCGCAGAAAGATCGCGATACCGGTGGTTGCCTGCTCGTTGGGCCTCGTCGTAGGACTGGGCGGGTCGAGTCCCGTCAGCGCAGTGGTGTCCGGTGGCCCAGTGCTGGCACTGACAGCCGCCAACACCCTGATCGGTTTCAACGCCACCACACCCAGCACGCTCAACCAGACCACCGTGATCACCGGTCTGCAGCCAGCCGAAACGATCGTCGGCATCGACGTTCGTCCGGCGACAGGCGAGCTGTTCGCAGTTGGCGTGACCGGGACGACCGGTCGGATGTACGTCGTCAACACCACCAACGGCGTCGCCACTCCTGTGGGGACCACGTTCTCGACCACGCTGCCCGCAGGCGGCACCTGGTCGGTCGACTTCAACCCATCGGTCGATCGCATTCGATTTGTCCACGCCAGCGGTGTGAATCTGCGGTTGAACCCGCTGAACGGCACGCTGGCCGCGACGGACACCCCCGCTGCACCCGGTCGGCCGGCAGCCCTCGCCTACGACCGCTCCACCTCACCGGCGCCGACCGCGACCACGCTGTTCACGATCGACGACGTGGCAGACACGCTCGGGCTGATCGGTGGCCTGAACGGCACCCCATCGCCGAACACCGGCGCCACTACGGCCATAGGTGCTCTGGGCGTGGCTGTCGATTCGCCCAGTGTGGGCTTCGACATCGCGCCACAGGGCGACGCACTGGCGACCCTCAGCGTGAGTGGCGTGTACGGCCTGTACACCGTGAATCTGACCACCGGCGCAGCCACGCTGATCGGCACCGTCGGCACCGGCACCGTCGAGGTGCGCGACATCGCCCTGCCTCGGCCGCCGGTGGGCCCGTTGCTGGCGCTGAGCGATGGCAACCAACTGGTGAAGTTCGACGCCGCATCTCCCGGAACCTCGACGCAGACTGCGATCACCGGGTTGCAGCCCGGCGAGTCGCTGGTCGGTTTCGATGTTCGACCCGCGACGGGCGAACTGATCGGGGTCGGCTTCCTCGGCACCGACGGTCGTGTCTATCGCATCGATCCCACGACGGCAGCGGCCACTCAGATCGGCACGACTCCGTTCGTGGTGACAGCGGTCGCTCCGACCTGGTCGGTCGACTTCAATCCGACCGTCGACCGCATTAGGCTGACCAATTCCCTCGGTGACAGCTACCGCCTCAGCCCCTTGAACGGTGCACTGGCGGCAACCGACACGGACATCGCGCCGGCGAAGGCCTCGGCCGTCGCCTATGACCGATCGAATGCACTGTCGACCGCAACCACGTTGTTCGCCATCGACGATGTAGCCAACACGCTGAACACCATCGGCGGACCCGATGGCGTGCCATCGCCGAACGCCGGCGTGACGACCGCCCGCGGCCCGCTGGGCATCGCGACCGATAGCGGCGAGGTCGGATTCGACATCTCACCGGTCGGCCAGGCACTCGCCGCGCTTAGCGCAGGCGCGGTGACCAGCCTGTACACAGTGGACCTGGTGACCGGCGCAGCTGAATTGGTCGGCCCGATCGGCAACGGCTCGGTCGACATCATCGACCTCGCTGTTCCCGCCGTGTTCGCCGCAGGCGGCGCGCAGTTCACTGCCGTTGCGCCGACCCGGCTGATCGACACTCGCCAGACCGGAACGAAGCCGGCGGCGGGTTCGACGACGGACCTGCTGGTGGCCGGCGTCGCGGGCGTGCCGGCCAACGCGACTGCGATCGTGCTGAACACGACTGGCACCGCGGCAACCGCTGAAGGATTCGTCACCGTGTACCCGACCGGCGAGACGATGCCGACGGTATCGAACCAGAATCTGGCAACCGGCCAGACTCGGGCAAACCTGGTGACGGTGAAGATCGGCGCCGCCGGCAAGGTCAGCTTCTTCACGCAGCGAGGAACGCACCTGATCGCAGACGTGCTGGGGTACTACGCCCCGGCAACCGGGACGGCTGGACGCTTCACCGCGTTGACCCCCGGCAGGCTGATCGACACTCGTGCGACCAATGCGAAGCTGGGCATCGGTGGCACCGTCACCGTCCCGGTGCTCGGTCAGCAGGGTGTGCCGGCGACGGGCGTGTCGTCCGTCGTCGTCAACATCGCCGGTACCGAAGCATCGGCACCCGGCTACATCACGGCCTATGCGTCGGGCACTGCACGTCCCGGCACGTCGAACCTGAACCTCGAGATGCTCGACAGCACGGCGAGCAATCTCGCAATCGTTCCTGTGGGCGTTGACGGATCGATCACGGTGTTCAGCCAAGCCGGCACGCACATCGTCGTCGATGTCGCCGGATGGTTCGGTGACGCCACGGCCAAGGGTGGCTTCAAGGGACTGTTCGTACCGGTCAGCCCCACGCGTGTCCTCGATACCCGCGCCGCTCTGGGTGCGCCAACGGCTCGGTTGGGCATCAACGCCAGTCTCGACCTGACCTTGGCTGGGGTTGGCGGCATCCCTGCCTTCGGTGCGTCGGCTGCTGTCATCAACGTGACTGCAGTCGATTCCATCCAGCGCGGCTTCGTCACCGTGTACCCGACGGGCGCCCCGCTGCCCGGCAGCTCGAGCCTGAACGTCGATGTTGCCGGTCAGATCACACCCAACCTCGTCGGCGCCACTCTCGGCACCGGCGGCAAGGTCACGATCTTGCATCAGGCTGGTGGCGATCTGGTGGCCGACGTGGCCGGTTGGTACACCGCCTGATCGCGACGTAGAGCGCGGCCAGTCTTGAACGGACGGGGTGCCTGCAGGCACCCCGTCTGCGCGTGCGGGTACAGCGGAACGCGGTCGGCGGGTGCGGGCCATCGGGCCGCGCATCATGCTCCGACCGGTCGTGTGCCGCTGCCGCGCGCAACACCGACATCGACGCCAAGCGAAGGGTGTACGAGATGACTGCTGGTGGTGCCGGCCCCGCAATCGAAGGTTCTGACGGCTGCGGGCTGTGCGTCAACAGCAGGCGAGGCGAGGCCTTCGTGGTAACGCCGTGGTAACGGACGGTCCGATCATGACGTACGAGTGCGGGCGAACGATTGATGCGAGGTAGTAGTCGATGGCGCTGCACTCATCATCGATGGTTTCACCTTCGTCGTCAATCGTGCGGTGCGACCTCGTGGTGACGATCGCATCGATCAAGATCACCGGATAGACACGGTCGAGCGGCCGGTTCTGCCAGGTGACCATGTCTTCGACGATCGCGTCAGTGATCCTAGAGATCGTGTCCCGACTGATGTCGGTGCCATAGATCTCCGACAGGTGC
>JAYUSX010000383.1:0-3338 GCA_043755475.1 Actinomycetota bacterium | reverse complement strand
GCGACTTCGCCGCCCGGCGTCTCGCCGGGGTGCGCCACACTGCGATCATCGACCTCCACACCGGGCTCGGTCCGTGGGGTCACGGCTCGCTGCTCAGCAGCAACCGTCGGGGTGAGGCTGCCTACGAGCGCCAGGTCGAGTGGTGGCGCAACATCACCACGCTCGACGACGGTGACAGCGTGTCGGCCGTGGTCGCCGGTGATTGGCTCGCTGCAGCAGACGACTTCAGCCCGACCACCGAGATCACCGGCATCTGCATCGAGTACGGCACCGTCGACGGGATCGCCGTGCTCCAGTCGCTGCGCGCCGACGCCGTTCTGCATGCGCACGGCGAACCGAGCGCACCCGACTCACTCGCCATTCGCGAGCAGGTACGCGCCGCCTTCCTCGACGACGACCCAGCATGGCTGCAGGCGTGCTGGCCCACCTATCACTCCGTCGTGACGGCCGCCATCGAACACCTCGGCTGATCGGCGAGCTCTGAACGACGCCGCCGACAAGACTGCACGAGTGCGGCTCGACGACGATCTCCAGGCCTATCTCCAACGGCTGCAGGTCGAAGCCGAGCCGCCGTCGGCAGCTGTGCTCGTTCGACTCCACCATGCCCAACTCGAACGGATCCCGTACGAGACGACCTGGATCCACCTCGATGAACGATGGACGGTCGATCTCGAGGAGTCCGTGCACCGAGTCGCGACACGTGGCGCGTGGTCAGGTGCTGAGCCGGGTGGCCGAGGCGGCGACCGCAGTGCGCACGCTCGACACGCAGACCGAGTGGTTCGACGCACTGGCAGACGTCTTCGGCCTCACGCTCGACGACGTGGACGCTGCCGCGCGCACTCGCCTGTGGCAACGCGTGCACGCGACCCACCAGGCCTGGCTCGCATCTCAACAGTGACGAGCAGCGGTCTGGTCGCGACGTGTTGCGCTGACCGCAGGGATGCGCGACCAGAACCGTTGGAGGTCAGAGCCAGACGGTTCAGCGACGGTCGCCGAGGCGCGGTCCGCCGAAGATCGCGACGGTCTGGCGCAGCGGCACGAGATCACGGCGAGGCGCGCGGCGAGACGCGTCGGCCTCGGCGAGCGACAGGTGCTCGCGGAGCTCGGCGTTCTCGGCACGAAGGTGCTCGACCTCGGACTCCAGCTCCATGACCCGGCGGATTCCTTCGAGGTTCATCCCATCGGCAGCCAGGTCTTGGATGCGTCGCAGGCGGTCGATGTCGATGTCGCTGTAGCGACGATTGCCACCTTGCGTGCGCGCCGGTGCCACCAGACCGCGGCGCTCGTAGATGCGCAAGGTCTGGGGGTGCATCCCGGCGAGCTCGGCGGCGACCGAGATGACGTAGACGGCGTGGCTTCGTGATCGCATGTTCAGACCCTTTCTCCGCTCGCGTGCCCGGATGTGTCGGCGGTGTCGGGGCCACCGTCCGCGACCCTACTGGCCGCGGCGAACGCCTCGATCGCTGCACGCTGGGCGGTGTTCAGATGGCTTGGCACCGACACATCCACCGTGACGATGAGGTCGCCTTCGTGCTTTGCTGTGACGACGCCCTTGCCGCGGACTCGATGGCGCGAACCGGACTGCGTGCCGGCCTTGAGCCGCAGCTTCACGGTCGATCCGTCGAGGGTCGGCACGTCGACGTCTCCTCCGAGTGCGGCCTGGTCGAAGGTGATCGGCACTCGCACGGTGAGGTTGGAGCCGTCGCGGGCGAAGCGCGTATGGCCGATCACCCGGCACTCGACGATGAGGTCGCCCGCGGGCCCGCCGTTGCGTCCGGGTGAGCCGCGACCCTTGAGCCTGATCTTCTGACCGTCGGCGACGCCGGCCGGAATGCGCGCCTGCACCTCACGCTGGCGCTTTTCGACCCCCGACCCGTAGCACGTGGCGCAGGGCTGGTCGATCGTGACGCCACGGCCGGCGCACGCCGGACACGGCGAGGAGAACGAGAAGAAGCCCTGGTTGTCGTCGATGACGCCTCGACCACCGCATCGCGAACAGACCTTCGGCGCTGTGCCGGGTTTCGCGCCGGAACCGGCGCAGGTACCGCACTGAGCGTCGGCAGTGAGGTACAGGGTGGTGGTGAGACCGTGGACGGCGTCGGCGAAATCGAGGGTGAGGGTGGCCTCCAGGTCGGCGCCCCGCTGTGGGCCCCCGCCTGCTCCGGCTCCGCCGCCGCGGCGACCTCGACCGAACATCTGGCCGAGCACGTCGCCGAGGCCGTCGGCACCGACGTTGAAGCTGTTGCCACCAGGCCCGCCTCGGGGACCACCGGGGCCGAAACCCTGCATCGGTCCGAGGCGACGGACCTCGTCGTACTCCTTGCGCTTTGCGTCGTCGCCGAGCACGTCGTAAGCGGCGCTGACCTCTTTGAACCGGTCCTCCGCTGCGTCGTCGCCGGGGTGGGTGTCGGGGTGGCTGTCGCGCGCGAGCTTCCGGTACGCCTTGGTGATCTCCTTGGCCGTCGCCGTCTGAGGGACACCGAGGAGCTTGTAGTAGTCCTTCTCGAACCACTCGCGCTGGGCAGTCATGTCAGCCTCGCACCTTCACCATCGCCGGGCGGAGCACCTTGCCCTTCCACGTGTACCCGGTGCGCAGGACCTCGGCGACGACCGGATCGCCGTCTCCGGGTTCGTGCAACACCGCGTCGGCGACCGCAGGATCGAACGGTTGATCGGCAAGATCGAGGGCCTGCAGCCCGTGCTTCTGCAACACGCCGATCAGGGTCGACCAGATGCTCTCCACGCCTGCCACCCGATGAGCGAACGCGGCTTCGCACGCATCGAGCACGGGCAACAGCGACTCGGCGAGCTTGCCGGTCGCACGATCGATCTCGTCGGCCTGCTGGGTGGCGACGCGCTTGCGGTAGTTCTCGAAGTCGGCCTGCAGACGCAGTGCGATGTCCTTGAACTGATCTCGGTCGGCCAGCAGGGCTTCGACGTCGTGTTCGACCTCGGCCTCCGCAACGGCGAGTGCGTCTGCTGGTACCTCGGCGGGTGCGGCGCCGGTCGGAGCGCCGTCGATCTCATCGCCGCGCCCGGGCACGGTGGTTCCGAGATCGGGCGCCACGACTGGCTCGCTCGTGGATTCGGTCATGATCGTCGACTCATTTCAGGTCTGCAGGGTCGCCGGAGGGATCGTCGACGATCTCGGCGTCGATGATCTCGTCGTCGTTCACCGCACCGGTGCCTGACTGGCCGCTCGCCGACGACCCGGCTGCCGCCGCGTCGTCGCGTGACGCGGCCTCGTACAGCTTCTGGCTGAAGGCCTGGGTGGCGCCCATCAGCGCCTCGTGGGCCGTGCGGATCACCGCGATGTCGTTGCCGGCGAGGGCTGTCTT
>JAYUSX010000382.1:0-8377 GCA_043755475.1 Actinomycetota bacterium | reverse complement strand
TGGCGGTCACCAGCTGGGCGCTGTGGCGTTCACCCGAGACGGCTGCCCCGCTGCCGTCGGGCACCCATGCCGTGTCGGGATCGGCTCCCGAACCACTCGACACCGTGATCGTGGTCCGCGTCACGGGCCAACGGGTGTCGGTCCTTCGCGCCACCCTCGTCGCCTGCCGTCCCATCGCCCCGGTGCTCATCGTCGACGTCGACGCTCGACCAGAGGTTGCATCCTTGGCGGTGGAACACGGCGCGCGCTACGTGGCCACCGATCCCGACGACATCGACGGCCTGGCCATCGCAGCCCGCACGGCGAACGCCGGGGCGATCTTCCTGCTCGAAGCGGGTGACGTTCCGCACCCGTCGGCGCTGCGTTCGCTGCTGCCCTGGTTCGACGAACCGAGCATCGCCGTGGTCCAAGGCCCGGTCGAGGCCACCGACGGCGAGTCCGCCGAGCACGGTGCGCCCGGACGGCACGACAAGCAGTTCGAACGGCGCGCGCTCACGCCTGCGCTGGGCACGCGTGGTCTCGCCGCCTTCACCGGAACGGGAGCGCTGCTGCGCACCACGGCAGTCCGATCGATTCCGCTCGTCGGCTCGTCTCCTCAGATGGTTCAGGCCGACCTGACCTCGGCGCTGTTCGCCGCGGGCTGGCAGATCGCCGCCCCCGGTGGACGACCGCTGGTCGCTGCTGCACCGATCGTGTCGCCGATGGACGTGGAGGACGTGCGCGCCTGCGAGGCGAGCGCGGCCCGCCATCTGCTGCTCGGCGATCACGGCGCATGGCGGGTCAATCGGCTGTCGTTCTCGCAGCGGTTGTCGTTGACGGCTCAGGCCGTTCGACCGCTGGCAGGCGTTCGCCGCGGGATCATCATCGCCATCCTCCTCGGCGCGCTGCTGTCGGGACGACTTCCGTTCGAGGCCGACCCGCTCGGCTTCGCCGTCCTCTGGGCGCCATGGTTCGTGCTGTCCGCGGCGGCGCTCTGGCTCCTGTCGGGCCGCGAGCTGCGCCCCGGTGACCGCGTCCGGTGGTCGATGCGCATGCTGGGCGCCTCGTGGCGAGGGGTCGCTGCCGTCGACGGACGCCCAGACCCGGCCGAGAACGTGTTGGGGAGTGCATTCGGGCTGCACCACGGCGTCGCCTCGGCGGGTGCCGTCGCCGCGATCAGCGTGGTGATCGGGATGCGCGCCGTGAGCGACCGGGTCACCCACACGCTCGCGGCGATGCCGGTGAATCAGACGGCAGCGGTGCTCGTCTGCGCACTGTGGTCTCTCGGCGGGGGCCTCGATGCTTTGCGCATCCTCGCCCGTCGGGCGCAGACACGCCGCGCGACCCGTATCGCCTCGACGCTTCCCAGCACCTTCGCCGACCGGGCCGCACTCGTCGTCGACCTCACCCCGCTCGGCGCAGGCGTTCTGGGGGAGATGGATCTTCCGATCGGGAGCGAGCAGCGACTCGAGGTCGTGGTGCCGACGGCCAGCGGAGTGATCTCCGCCACGGTGCCGGTGGTCGTCCGCAACGTCCGCATCGACTTCAGTGGCGAGCGCCGATTCGGTGTCGAGTTCGGAAAGCTCGACTCGTACGTGGCCGACGCGCTCACGGAGTACTGCATGGTCCAGCCTGCGCTCGAACTGCTCGGTGCAGGGATCGTCGATGCATCCGTCGCCGGAGGTCGCCCTGTGGTGGTGCTCGATGACCACGCTGCGTTGCCTCGACGAATGGGTCTGCGTGCAGCGGCGCTCGTCGCGGTTGCCGGAGCCATGGCCAGCGCCGTTCCCACGGCTGAAGCAGCGGCGGCCGGGGGCCGCGTGCGGGGTGAGGTTTCGGTCGTCACCGTGGCGGCGGTCGACCCAGGCGTGCCTGGCGACGACGTCGCGGTCGACGAACCGATGGTGCCAGGCACCACGGTGATCTCGCCTTCCGACGTGACCGCGCCCATCGCCCCATCTCCGACGCTCGACATCGCGACCACAGTTCCGGCCACCACCGTTCCGGCGACCACCGTTCCGGCGACCACCGTTCCGGTGACCGCCGGACAATCTTCGGATCCGACCGCCATCGGTTCCGGTGCAGCGGGCGCCGTGATCACCGTGGTCTGCTCGATCGAATCCGGTGCCGATGGCGCGTGGGGGACGTCGGACGACACCTACGGCGGCCCGGTGTCGACGGTCGTGGCGGCCGACGGCACCTGGTCGCTCGACTTCGACGGCACCGCCTGCTGGGCGTCGACCTCGCCTCCGGTCGGGCTGATGGTGCCCGGAGAGACCGGCGATCTCGAGTCGCCGAGCGCCGCCCGTCCGATCGATCTGACTCAGCGTGTCGTGCCTCGCGTCGAGCTCGTGCCCAGCACGGTCGGCGCCTCGGTCGGATCGACCGACGGACAGGGCACCGAGGCGTCGGCGTCGCGTGCGGCCGTCGTCGTCGACGATGTGGTGTGGGCGGATCTCGACGCCGACGGCGTCGTCGGTGCCGCAGAGACTCGGATCGCCGGGGTGACGGTCAGACTGATCGACGCCAACGACGTGGTGATCGGATCGGACACGACCGATGCCGACGGAGGATTCAGCCTCGACGGCTGGGCCGGAGTGCCGTATCGCCTGCTCGTGTCGAACCTTCCCACCGGTCTCGTGGCACCCGATGTGTTCGGTCGGTCGCGCGAGTTCGAACTCGCCGAAGGAACCGACGTCAACCTGTCCATCGGGTTGCGACCATCGATCTCGAGGGCAATCGCGCCGACCGGGTCGTCCGCTGGGGGAGTCGCTGCTTCCGCTGCCGGCGTCGACCCGACCGGCGGCCAGACGACGACGGTGCGCCTCTTGGCGCAGCCTGCTGCATCGTTGCTCGCAACCACTCCGGCCGACCGGTCGCCGCTGGCAGGGTGGCTCGTCGTGATGCTCGCGACGCTCATCGGAGTGTCAGTGTTGGCGGGCTCGTTGCGTCCCGGCCGGAACAGCTTTGCTCCGTCCGTTCCCCGCATGGTCTGAACCTCTCGTCCGTCGCTGGTGCCGTCAGTCGCTGGTGCTGTCAGTCGCTGGTGCCGTCGTCGCTCGCGCCGTCGTCGCCTGCCTTGGCGATGAGATAGCCGATGGCGCGTTCGGCCTTGGGGTAGCGGGCCACGAGCTCCCAGAAGTCAGCTCCGTGTCCGCCGACCACGAGATGGGCCAGCTCGTGCACGATCACGTAGTCGACGACCCAATCGGGGTACGTCGCGATGCGGTCCGAGATGCGGATCGTGCCGGTGTCGGGCGTGCACGATCCCCAACGCATGGTCATGTCGGTCGCCCACCGGATCTCGGCAGGCCGCGGGAGGCGGTGGCGGGTCGCAAGCCTGTTGGCCCGCGTTCGGAGGTCGATGCGGTCGCTCGACATCTTGCGGGCGAAGCGCCGTGACATCTCGGCCACCCAGTGCGCCTCCTCGGTGCGGCTCATCCAGGACGGGATCGCCACTCGGAGCGTGTCGCCGACCAGCTGCGCCCCGACCGATCGCTTGCGTCGCTTCGAGCGGGTGACCTCGACGTGGAAGGGTCGGTCGGTGGGGCCGGGCCGGTCGTCGTCGGGCTGGTCGTCGTCGGGCTGGTCGACGTCGGGCCGGTCGACGTCGGGCCGGTCGACGTCGGGCTGGTCGTCGAAGGTGAGGTGGAGCTGATCGTCGCTCACAGCACCTGGGACACCTGATCGTCACCGGCCAGCAGATGCACCGCGTCGCCCGCGAACAGCCTGCCATCTCGGGCCAGGAACCATCCGCCGGACAGGTTGGCGACCCTGGGCATCTCCGATCCGATCGAGCGCCGCGCGGCTCGGATCACCCCGCCGTGGCTCACGACGAGCACCTCGCCGCCCGGATGCTCATGGGCGATGTCGAGCAGGGCAGCGACGACTCGCGTCGCCGCCTGGTCGTAGGGTTCGAAGCCTTCCGGCCGACGTCGATCGGCGAGGAAGCCCGGCCAGCCCTGGTCCACCTCGGCGCCGGTGAGGCCTTGCCATGGCCCGACGTCGGTCTCGCGAAGGCGTGGATCGAGGCGTACCGGACCGATGCCGAGCAGTTCGGCGATGATCTGCGCCGTCCGATGGGCCCGCGCCAGGTCGCTCGACCAGATCGCATCGAACTGCCCGAGCACCTCTGCCGCCTCGGCCGCCTGCAGCTCGCCGGTCCGGTCGAGTGCCACATCGGCGTGCCCTTGCCACCGGCCCGATGCGTTCCACGCACTCCGACCGTGGCGCACGACCAGCAGGCGCGAGGTCGATCGATCGTCTGTCGATCGGTCGGGTCGCTGACCGGGAGACACGTGCGCCCGCTGCTCCGGGCCCCGTGCTGATGCATCGCGCGTCGGGTCGCCGCTGGCGTGTCCGGAGGCGGAGGTGTCGGCCTGGCCCATGGCAATCGAGGGTATCCGCGCACCGCACAGGTACGATCGGGCAGATGGCAGTGCTCCGGTTGTTCGCGTCGGCCCGCGAGGCTGCCGGTACGGGCGCTGACCACGTGGATGGCGCCACCGTGGGCGAGGTCCTCGATCTCGCCGTCGCCCGCTATGGTGACGCCTTCGCCGCCGTGCTCGGCACGTGCCGAGTGTGGGTGAACGGGGACTCGGCAGATCGATCTGTAGCCGTTGCAGCGTCGGACGAAGTGGCGGTGCTACCGCCCGTGAGTGGAGGATGTCAGTGACCGAACTCGAACCGACCCTGCTGCCGCTCGACGAACTGCGCAGCGTGCGTTCGTCACTGCAGCACGACGATGACGCCGTGTCGTACGTGCGGCGTCTCGCGCAGGCCCGGCTCGATCTGATCGACGCCGAGATGCGTCGTCGCGACCGCCACGCCGACCCGGCCGTCATCACGAGCGAGCTGCCGGTCATCCTCGGCAGCCACCTCACCGGTGGACCGGCACGGCCGCCTCGCCCGGCCGAAGATGCCAGCGATCACCCGTTGGCGCTGGCGCTCGAGCACTTGTGGAACGAGCACGGTGGCAGCGACCTGCCGTCGCTCGACGACGACGAGATCGTCGCCTTGCGCACCGAACTCCGGCTCTTCGAGCAGCTTCGTTCGAAGGAGCGCAAGGCGTTGTTCGCCCGGATCGATGCGCTCAGTGCCGAACTGGTGCGTCGGTATCGCGAGGGTGAGGCCGACATCGAGGGCCTGCTCTCCGACGAGTGACCACGGTGACGATGTCGTGGTGAAGCCACCCCAGATCCACTCGCCGCTCGACGATCTCGACAAGCGGATCGCCGACGTCGGAGATTTCATCAAGTCCCAACGCGAGACGGCGCGAATGAGCGTCCGCCGCCTGGCCGACCTGGCCGGGGTGAGCAATCCGTACCTGTCCCAGATCGAGCGCGGGCTGCGCAAGCCGAGCGCCGACATCCTGCAGCAGATCGCCAAGGCTCTGCAGATCAGCGCCGAGACGCTCTATGTGCGCGCCGGCCTCATGAGCGACGACGCCCATGGGGGCGACAACGGCGTGCGCGATGCGATCGCTCGCGATCCGAAACTCACCCCCGAGCAACGACATGCCCTGCTCAACGTGTACGAGAGCTTCGTCGGGAGCAACGCCGCCGAATCCTGATTCCTGACCCCCGCCGCAACCCGAGCGTTCGTGGATGGGCCGGGCAGGGAATGGTGACGGGGTCGCTAGGGTTTGCTCTCACCGTGCAGCGCGTTGCCGTCATCTCCTTTCACACCTCGCCCTTGGCGCAGCCAGGGTCGGGCGACAGTGGTGGCATGAACGTGTACGTGCGCGAGTTGGTGTCGTCGCTCGCCCAGGGAGGCAACGACTGCACCACCTACACGCGGGCCGATCGCCCCGGCCTGCCCGAGGTGGTGCAGATCGAGCCCGGTCACCGGGTGGTTCATGTGCATGCCGGGCCGTACGACCTTCGCAAGGAGGACCTCCCGAGCGTGCTCGACGAATTCACCGACGGGGTTCGCCGTCACCTCGACGGCGAGTTCCCCGCCGACGTGCTCCACGCGAACTACTGGCTGAGCGGCCTCGTGGCCCACCGCCTCAAGCACGAGCGCGGCCTTCCCTTCGCGACCACCTTCCACACCCTCGCCAAGGTGAAAGCCGAAGGTGGCGACCTCGAACCCGAGTGGCACGAGCAGGCAGAGGCCGAGATCATCGGCTGCGCCGACGTGATCTGCGTGAACTGCGACGAGGAGGAGCGCCAGTTCCTGCGGCTCTACGGGAACCCGCCCGGCCGCATCGAGGTGATCGCTCCCGCAGTGGAGCATGCCTTCTTCGCCCCGGGCGAGCGGGCCGGCGCTCGGCATGCGCTCGAACTGCCCGATGACGTTCCCGTGGTGCTGTTCGTCGGCCGCATCCAACCGTTGAAGGGACCCGACGTCGCGGTCCGCGCGCTCGCCGCGATGCATCGGCGCGATGCGCTGCTGCTGATCGTCGGCGGGGCCAGCGGCCAGGCCGGCGACCTCGAGGTGCAGCGGCTGCATGCCCTGATCGACGAGCTCGGTGTGAGCGACCGGGTGCGTTTCGTTCCCCCGCAGCCGCATCACATCCTCTCCACCTACTACCGGGCCGCCGATGCCGTGGTGGTGCCCAGCCGCAGCGAGAGCTTCGGTCTGGTGGCGCTCGAGGCATCGGCCTGTGGTGTTCCCGTGGTCGCCAGCGCGGTCGGAGGCCTGCTGACGCTCGTCGACCACGGCGAATCAGGCTTCCTCGTGCCCGATCGCGACCCTCTGTTGTTCGCTCGGTACCTCGACGCGGTGCTCTCCGATCCGGCGTTGGCCGAGCGTCTCGGCCGCCGCGGGTTCGAACGCTCGCTGGGGTACACCTGGGGCCTCGCTGCGGCCAGGTTGCGCCGGGTGTACGCCGATCTCACCGTGCGCGAGCTGGTGGAGTGCCGGTGACCGACGTGTTCAGCGAGGATCGACTCGCCGCGCTGGAACGACAGATCGATGAGTGGTTCGCCGGCTTTCGCGCCGAGAACCCGGCGATCGAGGCGGTCGACCGCGGCGATGGAGATGCCGTGCGCTGGTACCTGCGAATGCGCGGCGATGCCAAGGAGTACATCACGCTGTGGTTCACCCTCGGACAGCGCACCTTGCGCTACGAGACCTACGTGATGCCCGCGCCGCTCGAGAACCCTGCGCAGGTGTTCGAGCACGCGTTGCGCCGCAACGAACGGTTGGTCGGCGCTCACTTCGCGATCGGGGTCGAAGATGCGCTGTTCCTGCGCGGTGAACTGCCCCTCACCTCGTTGAACGAGGCCGAGCTCGACCGTGTGGTCGGTTCCTTGTACGCGTACGTCGAGCAGGCGTTCCCGGTCCTGATCCGACTCGGCTACGCGAGCCACTTCGCCGGCGAATCCGACGAGGCCTGACCACGGCCTGACCGGTCGTCGCCGGCTCTCGGTTTTCCGACCGGTCCCGTTCGCTGCGCCTCTTTGGTGTCGAGCAGGTGAGCGGCATGATCGGGGAACGCCGTGTCGCTCACCTGCTCGTCGCTCTCCCGCCCTGGCCGGTGCTCGTAGGCTCAGGGCCATGACAGCTCAGTTGGTCCTCGTCGGCGGCGGCAACATGGGAGCCGCACTGCTCGGCGGCATGATCGCGGCCGGCTGGGCAGCACCTGACCAGCTTGCTGTGGTGGAGGTGCTCGCCGATCGGCGCGCCGCGCTGGCCGAGCAGTTCCCAGGCGTGCACGTGGCCGACTCCGCCGGGGCGGTTCCGGCCGCCGGTGCGGTGATCGCAGTGAAACCCAACGATGTCGCCGCGGCGGTCGCGGCGGCCGTCGCTGCGGGGGCGCGGCGGGTCCTGAGTGTGGCCGCAGGGGTTTCGATCGCTGCGCTCGAAGCGGCCGCTGCTGGGGCAACCGACGATCGGGTCGCTGTGGTGCGGGCCATGCCGAACACCCCGGCCCTCGTGGGCGAGGGGGCAGCCGCGATCGCCGGCGGCACCGTCGCCGACGAACACGACCTCGCCTGGGCCGAGGGCATCCTCGGCGCTGTCGGGACGGTCGTGCGCGTCCCCGAGTACCAGCTCGATGCGGTCACCGGTCTCGCGGGTTCGGGCCCGGCCTATCTCTTCCTCGTGGCCGAGTCGCTCGTCGACGCGGGGGTGCTGGCCGGGCTGGCCCGGCCGGTGGCCCAGGCGCTCGTCACCCAACTGTTCGTGGGCTCGTCGGCGCTGCTGGCCGAACGGGGCGATCCGGCGGCGCTGCGAGCCATGGTCACGTCGCCCGGCGGCACGACGGCCGCAGGGCTGCGTCAACTCGAGAGCCATGGCGTGCGCGCCGCGTTCCTCGATGCCGTGATGGCGGCCACGCAACGGAGTCGAGAACTCGGCTGACGCGGCCGGGCACGCACCGTGACCGCACGACCGCTCGACGGCTCCCTCGAATCACACCGCTGTCATCTCCGAAGGAAACTTCGAAAATTTC
>JAYUSX010000381.1:0-8388 GCA_043755475.1 Actinomycetota bacterium | reverse complement strand
CGACCGGCGGGTTGAGGCACTCCTCGATCGTCGTCCAGATCGAGAACGTGGGGGCGAAGGCGAAGCCGTCGATCACCAGATCGCTGCCGTCGCGCACGCCGATCTCGTCGATCCGGCTGAAGAGATGATCGGAGGCGAACCGGGCCGCGACATCGGAGAAACCAGGCTCGACACCCATGCCGACGAGCGCGAGTTGGCCGCGTTCGACCCACTGATCGGCGACCGCGAACTGGGCGTCGCCGAGCATCACGCCGGGCTGGTTGTACGGGTCGGTGGGATGCGGGCTCGACAGGTGCATCGCCATGTCGAGGTAGTGACAACCCGCTTCGAACGCGGCATCGAAGATCGGTGGGTTGAGTCGGGGATCGCAGGCGTTGACGATCACGTCGGCTCGGCAGGACCGCGCCAGCTCGACGATGTCGGCTCGGTCGGATGCATCGACCTTCGTGGACACGACGCGCGCCGATCGTGCGTTGGCCGCCGCCCGGGCGGCGCGAGCACCATCGATGTCGGCGACCACGATCTGTTCGAACACGTCACGCCGTGCGGCAATGGAGGCCAACGCCGCTCCAACGCCGCCGGAACCCACCACGAGGACTCTCATCGTGGCATCCTAACATCCCGCTGACTCACCAGTCAGTCGAACTGATCGGCGAATCGGTCGCGTCGTGTCAGAGCGCGAATGCGCGCCGCTCTGCGCCGGTCGACACCAGCTTCGAGATGCGTCGTGCCAGGTAGGGGCTGAAATGGCCTCGATACCGCACCTGCAGCTCGGGGAGTGCCCAGTCGCGTCCGGTGACTGACCCGCGGCACAGTGACGAGCCGCAACGGCACGCGAAGGCGTCGTAGTCGTCGCCATCGGTCATCGCGAAGTCGTAGGTGAGTTGCTCGCCGACCGCGATGTCGCGCAGCGCCACGAGCAGCATGCCGCCGCTCATGCCGCAGTTCGGCTCGCACGAGTGGACGATGTGGTCGACCGGCTCGACGAGCTCGCCGCCGACGAGGAACAGATCGTCGTCGAGCTGCACGGCGCGGCGCTGACGTTCGTCGTCGAAGGACGCGAAGGCTTGGCGGTCCACACATGTACCGCCGAAGGCGCCGACGGTCTCTCCCGCAGCGATCGTTTCCGTTGCAACGGACATCAGACCGGTCAGCGCATCGGCCGTTGCCTTCGCCTTGGTGGTGTGGAAGCTCGTCGACATGCGTGCATTCTCGACCCCGCCCGGTGGCCTTTGCTACTCGCTGATGCATCAGCCCGTCTGACTCATCCGTCAGTCTGACTGCCCGATGGATCAGTCGCCGTCCGCAGCACCGTGATCCGAGTGTCGGCTCCACCTCCGACTTCGCTACGGTTCGCCACACCGGTCGGGGACCGGGACGATGATGGGGGAAACGATGACCGACGCACTCGCGCCAGCCACCAACTGGAACTTCGCCGACCTGTACGAGGCCGTCGCAGCCGCGGTGCCCGATCGCCCGTGCCAGATCCAGGGCGACCGCGTGATCACCTGGGGCGAGTTCGAGCGCCGCACTGCGGCTCTCGCCGCCGATCTCGTGGCCGCCGGCATCGGCCAGGGCGCGAAGGTCGCCATCTACCTCTACAACGGCCCTGAGTACATGGAGACGATGGCCGCAGCGTTCAAGGTGGCGATGGCGCCGGTGAACACCAACTACCGCTACGGCCCCGACGAGATCGTCTACCTGTTCGAGAACGCCGACGCGGAAGCGGTCGTGTTCCACGCCTGCTTCAGCGAACTGGTCGAGAGCGTGCGCGACCGACTGCCGATGGTGAAGCGCTGGTACGTGGTGGCCGACGAGACGGGCAGCGGACCGAGTTGGGCGGCGGCCTACGAAGACGTCGTCACCTCAGGTGCCACGCCCGATGTGTCGTGGTCGCGCGGCGGCGACGATCTGCTCCTGCTCTACACCGGCGGCACGACGGGCATGCCGAAGGGCGTCATGTGGCGCCAGGACGACCTGTTCAACGTGCTCGGTGGAGGTGGCAACGCGGTGATGGGCGTGCCCGCCGCCAGCGGCGTCGCCGAGATCATCGAGCGTGTGATCGCGGCGCCCGCTGGGGCGATGATGCTCACCGCTGCACCGCTCATGCATGGCACGGGCCAGTTCTCGGCGTTGAACGCGATGTCGCTCGGAGGGTGCATCGTCACCCTCGTCAACCGCAAGTTCGACGTGTCCGAGCTGTTCCGCACGATCGAGGCCCGCAAGGTCACCAACCTGATCATCGTCGGCCAGGCCTTCGCCGGTCCGATGCTCGATCAACTCGAGGAGGATCCGGGCCGGTTCGACACCGCGAGTCTGGCGCTCGTCGTGTCGTCGGGGGTGATGTGGAGCCAGGAGAACAAGGCGGGTCTGCTGAAGCACATCCCACAGGTGTTGTTGTTCGACTCGTTCGGTTCGTCGGAGGCTGTCGGCATGGGTGGCAGCGTGAGCGCGGCGGGCGCGGCTGAGCAGACTGCGAAGTTCGCGATCGGAGCGAACTGCTCGGTCTTCACCGACGACGGTCGTCGGGTCGAGCCTGGTTCGGGCGAGCAGGGCATGGTGGCGGTGGGCGGCTTCATCCCGCTCGGCTACTACAAGGACGAAGCGAAGACGGCCTCGACGTTCCGCACGTTCGAGGGTCGTCGCTGGAGCGTGCCCGGCGACTTCGCCGAGGTGAACGACGACGGCAGCCTCAAGCTGTTGGGGCGCGGATCGGTGTGCATCAACACCGGTGGCGAGAAGGTGTTCCCCGAGGAGGTGGAGGAGGCCCTCAAGACCCATCCCGGCGTGCGCGACGCGGTGGCGGTCGGGCTCCCCGATCCCCGCTTCGGCGAGACGATCTGTGCCGTGGTCGAACCACAGGAGGGCAAGGAGACCCCGACGCTCGAGGAGCTGAGTGCTCACGTGAAGCAACACCTCGCCGCGTACAAGGCGCCGCGCAACCTCGTCATCGTCGACTCGATCCGGCGCGCGCCGAACGGCAAGGTGGACTACAAGCGGCTGAAGGGTGTCGCCATCGACACGGTGGGGGCCACGCAGGGCATCGGTCAGTGACGGCGGACGATCTGCGCAGTCGTCTCGCCGGCGGCGAGAGCGTGCTGATGCCTGGGGTGTGGGATGCGATCACCGCGAAGCTGGCCGGCGAGGCCGGATTCGCCACGGTGTTCCTGTCGGGTTACGCGGTCAGCGGCACCTTGCTCGGGGTACCCGACTTCGGGTTGCTCACGCAGACGGAGATGGCCGAGGTCGCTCATCGCGTGTGCCGGGCCGTGCCGGGCGTGAACGTGGTGGTCGATGCCGACACCGGCTACGGCAACCCGCTCAACACCATCCGCACCGTCGAACTGTGGGAGCACGCCGGCGCGTCGGGCATGTTCCTCGAGGATCAGGTGTGGCCCAAGCGATGCGGCCACATGGCCGGTAAACAGGTGATCGAGCGTCATGACTGGCTGTCGAAGCTGCGCGCTGCATGTGACCATCGCGAGTCGATCCATGTGACAGCACGCACCGATGCCCGCGCCGCGATCGGCCTCGACGAGGCCATCGAACGGGCGAAGATGGCTCGCGACACGGGGGTCGACGCGCTGTTCATCGAGGCACCCGAGTCCGTCGACGAGATGGAACGCATCGCCGCGGCGCTGCCCGACATCACACTGGTCGCCAACATGGTCGAGACCGGGAAGACGCCGCTGCTCACGCCGGTCGAGTTGGCCGACCTCGGGTTCACCTTGATCGTCTCGCCGTTGTCGCTGCTGTTCAGCATGGTGAAAGCGGTGCAGGTGAGCCTCGAGCTTCTGCGCGCCGACGGCAGCTTGCGCGACCACCTCGATCGCCTGGTCGACTTCGACTCGTTCGGTCGGTTGGTCGGGTTGCCTCAGCACTACGACATCGAGCAGCACTACCGCTGAGCAACGTCGCGCGCGATCGCCGATGGTGGACAAATGGGGGAGGTGACCGAACGGTCGCCGCTAACATCCACGATCGACACGCATCACGAGTGATCCGACCGCAGGCTCGCCTGAGGCTCGCGATCCGGCAACCGGGGAGGAAGCCCCACGGTGCCTTCCCACCTCGGTGGGGATGTGGTCCCGGCACACGCCGGGGCAACAGAGCTTCCGCTCGTGCAGCGATGGTCGCGGACACCAGGCAACGAGCGAGAAAGGACGGCTGATGACGGCAGGGCTCCCGGTCACGGGCGCGTGGCGCCCCGGCGACCCGCAGGGCCACCGGCAGTTCTTCACGTTCCCTCACGATCGACCCTTCGCGCTCGACACCGGAGTCGCGCTGAGCGACGTGACCATCGCGTACGAGACGTGGGGCAAGCTCGATGCCACGGCCAGCAACGCGATCCTGATCTGTCATGCGTGGACCGGCGACAGTCATGCGGCCGGTTCGGCCGGCCGAGGGCACACGACAGGTGGCTGGTGGGACGACCTGATCGGACCGGGCAAGCCGCTCGACACCGATCGGTGGTACATCGTGTGCTCGAACGTGCTCGGCGGGTGCCAGGGCAGCACCGGCCCGGCGTCGCCGCACCCGGTCGACGGTCTGCCGTACGGCAGCCGATTCCCGGTCGTCACCATCCGCGACATGGTTCGCGCCCAGGCCCGCCTGTCGAACCATCTCGGCGTCGACTGCTGGCACTCGGTGATCGGTGGCTCGATGGGCGGCATGCAGGTGTTGGAGTGGGCCATCACGTTCCCGCAGCGAGTGCGATCGATCGTGCCGGTCGCCACGTGTGCACAGGCCACGGCGCAACAGATCGCCTGGGGTGCCATCGGACGCAGGGCGATCCGTCTCGACCCGAACTGGCGGGGTGGCGACTACTACGACGCCGAGCCGGGGGAGGGGCCGGCCGACGGCCTGGCCGTCGCGCGCATGGTCGCGCAGGTGACGTTCCGCAGCGACAACGTGTTCACCGACCGCTTCGGTCGCGAGCTCGCCGACGGGAGCGAGTTGAGCGGGCGCCTCGATCTGTGGCAGCGATTCGAGGTCGAGCGATACCTCGACCACCACGGCGAGAAGCTCATCCGGCGTTTCGACGCCAACAGCTATCTCACGATCGGCAAGGCGATGGATCTCCACGACGTCGGCCGTGGGCGAGGCGGCCTGACGTCGGCGATGTCGCGCATCAGGGTGCCGACGCTCACGATGGGCATCTGGAGCGACATGCTCTATCCGTCGTACCAGCAGCGACAGATCCGTGATCTGTTGATGGCGCAGGGCACGCAAGCCGACTACCTCGAGATCGACTCACCGCACGGTCATGATGCGTTCTTGATCGAGTTCGATCAGGTCGGTCCTCCGATCGGGCGATTCGTCGAAGCGGTGGCCGGCGAGCGCTGAGCGTCGAACTGCCGGCGATCGTGGACGTCAGCGGCGCCCGATGAACTCGCGGAGCTTGGGCGCCATCGGACTCTTGGCGGGCAAGCGAACGGCCAACATCGCGGGAACACCGTGAGGATCATGACCACGCAGCAAGAACACCGACCGATTGCGCGGCGGGGTCTCGCTCTCGGCGACCACGCGCCACGAACTCATCGATCGCCTGAAGCGCTTGCGTTGGTCGACGAGCATCTCGCCGTTCGACTCGACCAAGATCTTCGTTTCCCGGAATCGACCCACCGGATCGCCGCGCTCGGTGAGCAGCTGGGCGTTGCAGAGGAACCGGGAGTGGTCCTTGGCAACCCAGTGTGGCTCGATCCGGAAGCCCACCCATGCGAGGCCAGCCATCACGGCCACGGCAAGGACGAGCCAGACGTACTCCACCGATGCATCTTTGCATGCGAGTCGACCGATCGTTGCTCGACACGGCCGATCCGCCTCGATCTCTCGACACGAGTGACCGCGACCGAAGCACCCCGATGAGCAAGAATGGCCCGATGCTGTTCAGCTGTGTCGCCCCTCGATGCCGACAGCGCGCTGCCGGATGGGCAGGTGCTGCATGAGCGGGCTGTTGGCGCGTACCTCAGCGGGGCTCGGCGCCGAGCTCACCGAGTCCCAGGCAGCGCTTCGGGTGTTTCTCGCCGCTGGGGGTCTCGTCGTCGCAGGGCTCTCGCTGCTGCTGCTCACGATCTGGTGGTGGCGCCACACGCGACCCGAACCGCCGGCACTCGGTCCGCTCGAGGTGATGGGTGATCGGAAATGGTCGACAGCCCCCGATTCCGAACGTCGCCGACTGATCGAGGAGTTCCGGCCCGTCGGCGCCGAGCCGAGCAATCGAGTCGTCGATCCCCAGCCGGTCGATCTGTCCATCCTGGCCCGCGACGCACCCCCCACGTTCGACGACCTGCGTGAGCCCGTGGTCGATCCGGAAGCACTCGAAATCGCGGCGTCGTCAGCAGTCGAAATCGACGCGAGTGAACCCATCGAACCGGTCGAGCCGGCCGAGCCGGTGCTCGCGAGTGCGCAGGCCGAGCCCCCGGCGGCGTCGATCGATGCCGACCCCGGTGCGGACCTTGATGCGGACCTTGATGCGGACCTCGATGCGGACCTCGATGCGGACCTCGGTGAGGACCTGGGTGCCGACCTTGATGCGGACCTTGATGCGGACCTCGGTGAGGACCTCGATGCCGACCTCGCTGCGGACCTCGATGCCGACCTCGATGCCGACCTCGATGGGGCCACCGCCGAGGCCGCGACTGCGTTCACATCTCTGTCGGAGTTCGGTCTGCCTGTCGTATCTGCCGTACCTCCTACGCCTGCCATGCCCGTCATGCCCGACGCGAGCGACGATCTCCTTCGGCTCGCCGATGGTGACGACACCGTGGCCATGGTCGCGCCGGAGTTGCCGGTCTCGCCCAACACCGGCAGCTGACGCGGCTTGACGCCGATCGGTTCGGCGTCAGCCGTGACGGCGATGGCGGACCGGCGTGCATCGGCATGGAGCACGCCACGGCGAGTGTCACCGGTACGGTAGGGGAATGGCTCAAGGTCTCGATGTCGACGCGATGCTGTCCAGGTTCCGTGAGCGGGCTGCTGCCGTGCGCAAACGGCCGCTTCCCCCGGTCGCGGGTGATGAACGCCAGGCGTTCCTCGCCCAGGCCAACACCGACTTCATGGACTTCGCGATCATCGGTGACGCGGTCGGGACGGTGGAGGACGGGATGCTCGTCCTGCGGATCGATCTGCGACCGGCTGACCAGCGAGGCTGAGGCGGACGACCACGTCGCACCTGCTCAACGGATATGAACGACCCGCGGGCAGGCAGCGACAGAGGGCGCAACGCCGCGGTGGGCCGTTCGATTCGGCGCAGGTGTTGTCCGTCGAGCCGGATCGGTTGCTATCATCTCTTCTCGCATTGCGGATGTGGCTCAGCTGGTAGAGCATCACCTTGCCAAGGTGAGGGTCGCGAGTTCGAATCTCGTCATCCGCTCGATAGGAAGCCCTGCCGTTGGCAGGGTTTCCTGCGTTTTCGGCTGCAGTTGTACTTGTCGTGCCCATGGCTCGCCCATGGTTTGCACATGGGTTTTCGTAGGTTTCGAGGATGACTGGATCATTGCGACAACGATGGCCTGACGCGTGGGAACTGCGGATCTACGTTCGGGTGGACTCGTTGAGGGGCAGGGAGCGGTGGGCGGCGAAGACGGTGCACGGCACGCGCCGCTTCGCGACGGCGACGCTGGCGGAGTTCGTCGAGGACGCCGGGTATGCCCGACTGCGGTCAGGCACAGTGGCCGACCTGCTCGACCGATCTACGAGTCAGGTATCGCCGGCATGGTCATCGACGACTCTGGTTGAACCCGGCAGCGAACGCATCACCGCCGAGAGTGGCGCCGGCAGAAATCCGCCCACCGACGCCGGACCAGTTGCAACGGCTTGTCGCGACGGTTGAGGCGTCGGACCCGGACTTTGCCCCCTATTTGTGGCTGGCGGCATCGACCGGTGCGCGTCGCAGCCAGATGCTGGGCTTGCGGTGGGTTTCGATAGCCGTCGAGCGTGAGAACAGCGAGCTCATCCCGATATGCGTTGATCGGGTGACTGACCTCGATGGGGATCGGTGCTGGTGACACGCGGATCGGTGACATCCAGTACTCGCTGCGTGTGCGTGTCGCCCGTCCACCCCGTGGTCAGTCATGCCACGACGAGTACGTGGCGCCACGAGGTGGTGAGAGCAGGCGGACGGTGCCTTGCCGTGGGTCGACCTCGACCTGGGCTCCGTGAGCAATACGGGTTGTTGCGCCGTGGGCGCCGATGATTGCCGCGACACCGAACTCGCGCGCAACGATTGCTGCGTGACACAACGCGCCGCCTTCCTCGACCACGAGGGCACCGATCACGGGCAGCAGCGAGTTCACCGAAGGTCCGGTGAACGGCGCGATCAGAACGTCACCCGGCTCGAGCTGATCGAAGGCGAGCATCAGGTCGCGCACGACACAGGCTCGTCCT
>JAYUSX010000380.1:0-8407 GCA_043755475.1 Actinomycetota bacterium | reverse complement strand
GCTTCAGCGTCACCACCGACGACGACGGCGACGCGTCGAGCAACGCTGCGTCGCTGAACTGGACGCCCAGCCCGGTCGGCACGAACGCCATTCCCCGGGCGACTGGCGGCCGGAGGTCCTGACCGGCTGCGACGGGGAGGGCCAGCGCCCCCATGCTGGTCGCGACGAGGCCGACCGACGTCGTGAGGATCGACGGTGCGACCCCCGCGGCTGCAGGGGCTGCAGTCGCGAGCAACGACTGGGGGAACAACGAGAGCTGGGCGATCCACGACAACGGTCCCATCACGAACCGGAGCTTGCCCAACGACAGGCTCATGAATGCTCGGACGACAGCGGGATCGAAGTGCGTGCCCGCGCACCGCGCCAGCTCCATCCGCGCATCGGTCGCCGATCGCGCCAGCTTGTACGACCGCACGGAGGTGAGCACGTCGAACACGTCGGCCACCGCGACGATGCGGCCGGCCTGGGAGATCTCGGTGCCACGCAACCCCGCCGGATAGCCCGTGCCGTCCCATTTCTCGTGATGCTGCACCACGGCGAGCACGCTCACGCCCAGCCAGTCGGCCAAGGGGGCCGCCATGGCGGCCCCCATCTCCGGGTGGAGCTTGATGACTTCGTACTCCTCGTCGGTGAGCTTTCCCGGTTTGTTGAGGATCTCGGTGGGGATGCGCAGCTTGCCGACGTCGTGGATGAGCGCCGCCCACCTGAGCCGATCGAGCTCCTGGCCCGACAACCCCATCTCCTCGCCGATCATCTGGGCGTACGCGCGCACCCGCTCGGAGTGCCCTCGCGTGATCCGATCGTGTCGACTCAGCGCGGCCACGAGGTCGAGCAGGTGCTCCGCAGCGGACGCCGTGCTCGTGTTGCCGCTCTGCGTGTAGCGGTCGATGAGTTCTTGCAGTTCGACGTTCGACGCACCGTTGCGCAGCGCCATCCGGTAGCGCGACGGCGCCTGATCGGGGAACAACAGGGTCAGGTCGAGGAGCGTGGCAAGCGGCAGGAGGCGTCGCATCACGCGGTCGGTCAGCCGGAGTGCCACCGTGGCTGCGGCGGCGATGAGCACCAATCTGAGGACCAGCCAGGCGAGGTTTGCAGCAGGCGGCACCACCTGCGCCAGGGCGAACGCGACCGCCACAGAGGTCACGAACGGCACGACCACGACGAGCGTTCGAACGGCGCGAGCGACCCACGGCCGCCCTTCCCAGCGATCGGTCGGCGTGGTTGGAGTCTCCGCCTGTGTCACCACCCCTGTCGCCCTTTCCGATCGCCTGTGCTCGCGCCCTGCCTGCGTGCGGCTGCGCGGAGTCGTTCCGCGAATTCCGGCGTTCGGGTACGCATCGTCAGACACGACCGGGAACTTGAGTCCAATCCCGTCACGAACCGGTCCCCCTCCTGGGGCGTCCCGCTAGCGTGCGGATCGTCATGCAGCCAGCCGTCGTCGCTCCCGAGCCACCGTTCATCGCGGCCGCTCACGGTCGCCGGGGCGCTCACACGCCCGTGTGGTTCATGCGTCAAGCCGGGCGCAGCCTGCCCGAATACCGGGCCGTCCGGGGGGAAGGCAGCATCTTGCAGGCCATTCGCCAGCCCGACGTGGCCACCGAACTGACGCTGCAGCCGGTGCGTCGCTACGGCGTCGATGCGGCCGTGCTCTACAGCGACATCGTCGTGCCCGCACACGCCGTCGGCTTCGGTATCGACGTCGCTCCGGGCACGGGCCCCGTGGCAGACCGCCCGCTGCGCAGCGACGACGACCTCGCCCGCCTGGTTCCCCTGGTGCCCGACGAACACACGCCTTACGTGCAGCAGACGGTCAGGAACCTGGTCGCCGAACTGCCCCACGACGTGCCCCTGCTCGCGTTCGCCGGCGCGCCGTTCACCGTGGGCAGCTACTTGGTGGAGGGCAGACCGAGCCGCACCTACCAGCACACGAAGCAGCTGATGCACACCGACCCTCGGCTGTGGCACCGGATGATGGAGCGCCTCACCCAACACGCCACCGCGTTCATCGATGCTCAGCTGAGCAACGGAGCACGGGCGTACCAGCTGTTCGACTCGTGGGCCGGATCACTGTCGGTCGCCGACTACCGGACGTTCGTGCTCCCTCATTCCACCAGCGTGTTCACCCAGCTCGGCGAGCGCCACCCCGGAGTGCCGGGCATCCACTTCGGCATCGGGTGCGATCATCTGCTCGAGGCGATGCACGAAGCCGCCTGTGGCGAGGGTCGGGCAACACCGGTGATCGGCCTCGACTGGCGCACGCCGATCACCGACGCCCGGCGGCGCCTCGGGGCCGACCTCGTCGTCCAGGGCAACCTCGACCCCGCGCTGGTGCTGGCAGGCGCGCAGGTCGCGCTCGACGGCACCGACGCGGTACTCGCCGACAACGCCGGGCACCCGGCTCACATCTTCAACCTCGGCCACGGTGTGCAGCCCGACACCGACTGCGACGTCCTGCACGCCATCGTCACGCACGTACAGCGATCGACCGCGATCCACCCACCCTTGGACCCCCGCACATGAACACCCCCGCAACACCGGCCGTCACCGACGATCGTCCACGCCCGCACACGGCCGTCGTGCTGATGGCGTACGGCACGCCGCGCACTCGTGACGAGATCCTCCCGTACTACACCGACATCCGTCGCGGCAGGCCGCCGACGGAGGAGCAACTCGGCGATCTCATCGCCCGCTACGAGGCGATCGCGCCGCCGGGCAGCGACATCTTGTCGCCTCTCGCAGCCCGCACCGAGGCGCAGCGCGACGGTCTCCAATCGGCCCTCGATCAGCTCGCGCCCGGCGAGTACCTCGTCGTCCTCGGTCTCAAGCACGCCGCGCCGACCATCGAGAGCGCGGTCGCCGGGGTGATCGAGCAGGGTTTCGGTCGGATCGTCGGCCTGGTGTTGGCACCGCACTTCTCGAGCTACTCGATCGGCCAGTACATCGGTCGGGTGCGCGCCGCAGCCGATGGCCACCTCGTCGACGGCGTTCCGGTCCAGGTGGTCGGCATCGACAGTTGGGCCACCGAACCAGCGTTCATCGAGTTCCTCGCCGCCGATCTGGGCACCCGACTTGCCTCGATGCCCGCCGCCACCAAGGTGCTCTTCACCGCCCATTCGCTGCCCCAGAGGATCATCGACGCCGGTGATCCATACCCGTCGGAGCTGCGCGCCACGGCCGAGGCCGTCGCCGCTCGCGTCGGCCTCGCCGAGTGGAGCCAGTGGTCGATCGCATGGCAGTCGGCCGGGCGAACGCCCGAACCATGGCTCGGCCCCGACATCTTGCAGGTCATCGACGAACTCGCGATGAGCGACGACCGCGACTCGCAGGACGCAGGAGCAACAGGCGTGGTGGTGAGCGCCTGCGGATTCGTGGCCGACCATCTCGAGGTGCTGTACGACCTCGACATCGAGGCGTCGAAGCGGGCGACGAGCCTCGGTCTGCAGTTCGATCGCACGGCATGCGTGAATGACGATCCCGCCGTGATGACCGCCCTCGCCCGGCGGGTCATCGCCGGTCTCTGATGCAGGTGATCTGATGCGGATGGGCGCCGTGGAGGCCGCGAGACCTGTGAGGGTCGCCGTCGTCGGCGGCGGGATCACCGGCCTCGCCGCAGCGCACGCGCTGCTGTCGCCGCGTCCCGAGTCCGCCGATCCCGAGTCCGCCGATCCCGAGTCCACCGATCCCGACGCCACCGACGCCGATCGCGGAGGAGCCGCCGATGCGGATCACCGCTTCGATGTCACGGTGTTCGAGGCACAGGACCGACTCGGCGGCAAGATCCGCACGTCACCGTTCGCGGGCATCGACGCCGTCGACGAAGGCCCCGACGCGTTCCTCGCACGAGTGCCGGGGGCCACGGGATTCGCTCGCCGGCTCGGCATGGGTGAGTCGCTCGTCTCGCCTGCCAGCGGTTCAGCCGCGGTGTGGTGGCACGGGCTGCAGCCGATCCCGCCCGGTTTGCTGCTCGGACTGCCGACCGATCTCAGGAAGCTCGCCCGAACCAAGCTGATCAGCTGGCCCGGCAAGCTGCGCGCCGCCACCGAAGTGCTGCGCTCGACCACCTCGCTCGAACCGGACTCGATCGGCGCCTTCGTTCGAGCCCGCTTCGGCGACGAGGTGCACGAACGGCTCGTCGATCCCCTCGTCGGCAGCATCTACGCGGCCGACACCGATCGATTCAGCCTCACCGCGGTCCCGCAGCTCGCCGACCTGGCCGTCGCCGGTCGCAGCGTGCTGATGAGCGCCCGGCGCCGACCCGCCACCTCCGCTGACGACGGCCCGATCTTCTACGCACCGACCGGCGGCATCGGCTCCCTCGTGCAGGTCGCAGGCGAGCGGATCATCGAGATGGGCGGCGTGGTGCGCGTCGGCCAGCCCTGCACGATGCTCGACGCCGACGGCAGCGGATGGCGCGTCGACGGCGAGCCGTTCGACGCGATCGTGCTGGCCTGTCCCGCCACGCAGGCGGCGCGACTCCTGGCCGGCGGAGCCGCCGCCGACGGGCTCTCCCGCATCCAGTACGCGGATGTCGTGATGGTCACGCTCGCCGTCCCAGCCGACACCTGGCCGGATCGGTTGCGGGGACTGTCGGGCTACCTCGTGCCCAAGCCGATGCAGCGGCTCGTCACGGCGGCGTCGTTCGGATCGCAGAAGTGGTCGCACTGGCGCGCCGCGGCGACTGCGGGGCGCCCGGACCAGGTGATCCTGCGCATCTCACTCGGTCGCGACGGCCTCCCGGTGCTGCACCTCGACGACGAGCAGCTGATCGACGCCGCAGTGAACGAGGTCGGTGCGCACATCGGTGTCGACCTCCAACCCACCGATGTGCGGGTCACCCGCTGGCAACGCGCCTTCCCGCAGTACCGGCCCCACCATCACCGGTTGGTGGCCGAGGTCAGCACGCTGCTCCCCGACTCGGTGGTGATCGCCGGGGCCAGCTACCACGGCATCGGCATCCCTGCCTGCATCCGGTCTGCCGAGGGCGCGGCAACCATGCTCCGTCAACGAACGCGTACGGCGTTAGCATGACCGCATGAAGGGGCGGAGCCTTCGGCGCATCACACACACCCAGCCATCAGGGCTCACACCAGGGCTCACACCAGGGCTCACACCAGGGGTCGCGGCGCGGCTCCCACGGCCGTCCATGCCGCGTCGCCGTGTGCATGATGCGCTCGGCGTGCTGGGCCTGGTCTCGCTCATCGCCCTCAGCGGAGCGTGTAGCGCCACCGATCGCCCCAGGGCCGAAGCAGCCGACCTCACGGGCGCGGCAACCAGTTTCGAGGCCGCCGACGTGGCCCCTGACCCGCAGAGCACGGCTGCCCCCCTGGTCAGCACCGAGGTGACGGCCTCGCTGCCATCCGTGGACAGCACCGAACCACCTGCTGTCACGACCGAAGCGACCGCCCCCGCGACCGTCGTCGAGACGCTTCCCGTACCCGAGGCACCCCCAGCGGCGCGGGCCAACGAGCCGTACATCGAGCTCGGTCGGATCCAGATCCCGAAGATCGGCATCGACACGACCCTGCTGCAGGGCATCAGCCTCAACACGCTCGACCTCGGACCGGGCCACTGGCCCGGCACGGCGCTCCCCGGCGGCGTCGGCAACACCGTCATCGCCGGACACCGCACCAGTCACAACAAGGTGTTCCGCAACATCGATCAACTGGTCCCCGGCGACGAGGTGATCTTCTCGACATCCGAAGGTGAGTTCGTCTACGTCGTCCGCGAGACCACCGTCGTGAAACCCGACGCGATGTACATCGTCGAGCAGACCTTCGACTCGACCGCCACGCTGTTCGCATGCCATCCGCCGGGATCGACCCGCGAGCGGATCGTGGTGCACCTCGATCTGTCGCCGGACCAGCCCGACAGCCCATCTGTGTGACCGAGCACCCCGAGCCGCCGGCCCCGATGGCCACCCCGTCTCCCGGCGCGGCCGCCGGGGCGTTCTCGACCGAGAACTCCGCTCGAGCCGCGCTCAGCCTCGGCGCCGGTTTCCTCGTGGCCCTGTCGTTGCCTCCGTGGGGTTTCTGGCCGCTGGCGATCGTGGGGATCGCGCTGTTCGAGGTCGCACTCGGCGCGACCCCGTCGGCCCGTCAGCGATTGGTGCGCGGCATGGCGTTCGGCGCAGGGTGGCTGTACCCGGGCATGGGTTGGATGTGGTTCCTGACGGCACCCGGATACCTCGTGGTCGGACTGCTGTTCGCCGCGTTGCACGGCGTCGCCGCCATGGTCTCGCCGGTCGGCCCGTGGCGGGTGATCGCCCGTCCGGCTGCTCACACCCTGGTCGAGGCGCTGCGGCTTGCCATCCCCTTCGGCGGTGTCCCGTTGGCCACGCTTGCGATCGGTCAGGCGTCCGGACCGTTGGTCGGCGTGGCCCGAGTCGGTGGCGTGATCCTGCTGACCTGGGTGGTGTTCCAGTTGGGGTTCGCCCTGGCCGGCCCGTCGCCCTACGTACCCACGATGATGAGGCGCCGGGGCGCGAGGCGCGAGCTCCACGGTGGCGCCGCATTCGCCGCAGTCGTCGCCGTGCTGGTACTCGCTGCGATCGCACCGGACGGCGCCGATACCGGCCGCTCACTTCGCGTGGCGATCGTGCAGGGCGGGGGTCCGCAGGGCACCCTCGCGATCAACACGAACTCCCGTGACGTCGTCGATCGACATCTCGCAGCCACCGCGCAGATCGAGGCCGGGGCGGCCGATCTGGTGCTGTGGCCCGAGAACGTCATCGACGTCGCGACCTTCGTCGACAGCGTCGAGCTGCAGGAGGTCGCAGCCCAGGCGCGTCGCATCGGTGCGCCATTCGCGGTCGGCATCACCGAGGACGTGCCGCCCTCGGAGGGTGACGAGCTCGGCGGATTCATCAACGCCCAGGCCGTCGTCGACCTCGACGGCAGCGTCGTGAGCCGCTACGAGAAGGTACGCCGGGTGCCGTTCGGCGAGTACGTGCCCTTGCGCGGGGTGTTGGAAGCGATCGGCGCTCCGGTCGATCAGATCCCGCGCGACGCGATCGCGGGCACCGGTCCCGCTGTCGTCGAACTGCCCGACGGCACCCGCCTCGCCGTCGCCATCTCGTGGGAGATCTTCTTCGGAAGCCGCGTGCGCGACGGCGTCGGAAGCGGCGGAGCGTTCGTGATCAACCCCACCAACGGCTCGAGCTACACCGGGACGATCCTGCAGAGCCAACAGGTGGCATCCAGCCGCTTGCGAGCCGTGGAGTCGGGCAGGTGGGTCGTCCAGGCCGCGCCCACTGGATTCAGCGCGTTCGTCAGCCCCGACGGGGAGGTCTACCAGCGCACGTCGGTCAGCGAGCAGGCCGTGATCACCCAAGCGGTCGCGTTGCGCTCGGGCACCACGTGGTACCGCTCCGTGGGCGACCTGCCCTGGGCCCTGTTGGTGCTGGGCGCGCTGATCGGCTGCCATGTGGCGGCGCGCCGAGCACGCGCTGAGACGGCGGCAACCCGCGCTGCCCGTACGACTGCTCCGACGACTGGTCGCCGCTCAGGCGCGTGACACGACTCGCCTGCTCAGCTGATCCCGATCCATGATCCGGATCGATCGTCCCTCGATCGCGATCCATCCCGCGCTCTCGAACGTCTTGAGCGCCTGGTTCACCGATTGACGTGTTCCACCCGTCATCAGAGCGATCTCACCTTGGTTCAGTTGTTGACGCGTGCGTCCATCGGCGCCACCCAGGTCGAGCAGTGCTTTCGCAATTCGGCCCGGAAGATCGTGGAAGACGAGATCACATCGTTGCTCGGTCGCCTTTCGAGCCAGCGCCGCCAACGCTGACGTGACCGACTGCAACAGGCTCGGATGCATCGCCATCGCACCGCGGAGCACGTCGCCCGGCACAGCGAGCACGGTCGTCGGCGCGAGCGTGAGGGCAGATGCCGTTCGCGGACCGTCGTCGAGCGCAGCCAGTTCGCCGAACGCATCGCCGGGACCCACGGTGGCCAACAACACCTCGTCACCGTCGATCGACGTGGTCACCAGCTTCAGCCCGCCCGTGGCCACCACCAACATCGCCGTGCCACGGTCGCCCTGCAGGCACACGTACGTTCCTTTGGCATGGCTGCGCATGGTGGAGGCCTGAGCGAGATGACCGAGTGCAGCAGGGCTCGCTCCCGCGAAGAACGGAGCGCTGGCGAGCAGCTGCACGGCATCCATCCGGGCAGGATGGCACACCACTGCTGCAGACGGTGCATGCATCACCGGCGAGCTGGGTGGACATCGCCTGTGCCACGCCGGTCGGTCGACGGCCGAGCTCAGACCTCGACGAGCACCGTGACGGGGCCGTCGTTCACGAGCGACACCAGCATCTCGGTCCGAAAGCGCCCCGTCGCGACCGTCGCACCCAGGTCGCGCAGCCTCGCCACCACACGCTCGACGAGCGGTTCGGCATGGT
>JAYUSX010000379.1:0-3355 GCA_043755475.1 Actinomycetota bacterium | reverse complement strand
CGAGATGTGGAGGCCCGCGACGACTACGGCCGGCTGCTCGTGTACCTCTACCGCTCCACGGATGGCATGTTCGTGAACCTCGAACTGGTGCACCTCGGCTACGCCACGGTGCTCACGTTTCCGCCGAACACCACCCACGTCGACCAGTTCGTCGACGCCGCGAACCAGGCGCGAAACGACGGCGTCGGTCTGTGGTCGGGGTGCACGCCACAGGGTTCGGGATAACGTTCGCGGCGATGACCCCCGCTCGATCGCTCGCTGAACGCCTGGGCCACCCCGCCGACGCCAAGCTGATGATCATCTCGTGCGACGACCTGGGGTCGTGTCATGCCGCCAACGTCGGCGTGTTCACCGCATTGCGCGACGGGGTGGCCACGTGTGCATCGCTGATGGTGCCGGCACCGTGGCCCGCCACGCCGCATCCGCCGCCGATGGCGACGATCTCGGCGTGCACCTCACCCTCAACTGCGAGTACGAGTCGTACCTTTTCGGCCCCATCACCCATGCGCCCTCGCTGGTGTCGGGTGAAGGCGGGTTCCCACGCGATGTGCCCGACCTCTGGGAACACGCCGACCCGGCCGAGGTGCTCCGCGAGTGTCGCGCCCAGATCGAGCGAGCGATCGCCTGGGGCATCGACGTGTCGCACCTCACGCCACACCTCACGTCGATCACGTTGCGACCCGAGTTCTTCGACGTCTACCTCGAATTGGCCACCGAGTTCCGTTTGCCGGTTCGTCTGCCGTCGACGATCTCCGCCGATCAAGCCGGCTTCCCGTTCCGTCGCCTTGCCGAGGCGGAGGGCGTGGTGTTCCCCGATCACTTCGATCACGACTGGCGGGCCGGCAGCCGCGAACGCGTGTACGACGCGATCCGTCGGCTCCAACCAGGGGTCACCGAGGTCCACGTGCAGCCCACGATCGACTCGCCCGAGGTGCGGGCCCTGTCATCTCAGGCGGAGGGTTGGATCGACGATCTCGCGCTCGTGACCACCGACCACACGCTGCGCGAGCTGATTCGCGACAGCGGAGCGGTGCTGATCGGCTACCGCTCGCTCAGGGACGCGATGCGAGCCGGCTGATGGCGGCCGCTGCGTCACCGTTGCGCAGCACCTCGAACAATCGGCCGGTGTGGCCGGTGGCCTTCAGCTTGCCCTGCATGAACGCAACCGACGGGTCGACCGCAGCATCGGCGGCGGGGATGGTGATGACGACATCGGCATCATCGGGCCCCTCGACGGCCTCGTCCTTCTTGCCGAACGCGACGCGGTACTGGACCGAACGCTGATCCGCCGATGATCCGCTCACTCGTCGCCGCCGCTGATGGCGGGCAGCGCAGCTTCACGCAAGCCGGCGAACAAGTCGTCTTCCATCTGGCCCTCGGCAGGGACGCCGACGAGCGACCGGGCGAGGATCCAGTCCTCGTACGGGTACACCTCGGCGAGCTGATGGTCGTCGAGACCGAACCACCACGGTTCGGTGGGGTCGACCTGGGTGGCATGGGCCTTCAGCGAGCCCGTGCGAGCCCAGATGAACGGGCCGATGTCGAGTTTGGTGGTGATCCGCTCGTCCTGGCCGGGACGATCGAGCCAGGCCTGGTCGAAGGGCGACTCGCCACGGATGCGCAACATCCCCTCGTGGACGGCGATCAGCCGAGCCTTGCTCCACGTGGAGTAGTACAGCTTCGACGGCTGCCACGGCGGGCCGAGCTCGGGGTACCACGACGGGTCGCCCGCGCGCTCGAAGGCAGGATTGGAGATGTCGTGCACCTTCAGATGGTCGGGGTGCGGGTAGCCGCGCTGGTCGTCGCCATAGGTGATGATCACCTGCGGCTGATGCTCGCGGATCACCTTCACGAGCCGGCCGACGGCCTCGTCGAGATCGGCCATGTGGAACGAATCCGGGTGGCTGTTGGCGTCGCTGTCGGGCATGCCCGAATCGCGATACCCCAACATCACCACCTCGCTGAATCCGATCACCTCGGCCGACCGTTGCAGCTCGACCGGGCGCAGCTCGGCGAGCACCGCTTTCTCCTGATCGGGCGTCAGCCCATGGAACGGTTGGCCGGGCTCGCGCAGGTGCGCGTTCTGCAGATCGCCCTCCTCGCCGCCGGTGCAGCACACGAGGACGGTGCGCACACCCTGCTGGCCGTACATCGCCAAGGTGGGCGCACCCTTCGACGCTTCATCGTCGGGATGGGCGTGCACGGTGAGGATGCACAGGTTCACGTAACCACGCTACCGAGCTCGGACTGCCGTAACATCTCTCGCATGCGAGCGCGGGCGGCATCTCTGTTGGTCAGCGCGTCCATGTGTGCTGGGATCATCCTCGCCAGCTGCAACGACGACGGGCGCACGCTCCGCGACCCTCGCCCCGATCAGCAGGGCAGCGTGTCCACCATCGCGGCGCCCACGTCCACCTCGATCGACCCGAACTTCCCCCTCGAAACGGCGCAGCTGAACCCGCTGCCGGTGGGGTCGGGTGACATCGCCCTACCGGTGGGCTCGGGCGACATTCCCGGCGCCATCCCGGGTGGCAGCGGCGACGTCGTGCAAGCCCCGTGGGTCAACGGGGCGGCGATCCCCACCCGATACACCTGCAACGACCTCAATCTGTCACCCGCGCTCAGCTGGTCGCCGGCGCCCACCGGCACGGTCGAGATCGCGCTCACCCTGGTCGACCAGGACAACCCCACGTTCGTCCACTGGGTGATGTCCGGCGTCGATCCGTTGTCCACCTCGCTCGGCGAGGGCATCATCCCCGAGTTCGCGATCGTCGGGCTCAACAGCAGCGGACAGCCGGGCTACACCGGCCCGTGCCCACGCGCCAGCGAGGTGCACACCTACGTGTACACCGTGCACTTCCTCGACCAGCAGACCGAATTGGCCGATGGCATCCCCGGAGCGGATCTTCAAGGATTCGTCAACGGTGCCACGTTCTCGAGTCTCAGTGTCGTCGGCACGTATAGTCAGGGCTGAGTGTGACCAGCACGACGGACCCGTCACCTCACTTCCCACAGTCAGGATCAGCCATCGATCAGCCGCTGCCTTCGTTGCCGGTCGCGATCTTCCAAGCCGACCGGGACGGCCGACTCACCGCGGCCAATGCAGCGTTCCGCGTCCTCGCTCTCGGTGGTGATGTGCCATCGCCGCGCACCACGCCGTGGTCGAATGCCCACCCTGCCGATCGGAACACGGCCGAGCTCGCGTGGCGCACCGCAGCCGAGGCCGAGACCGACTTCGCCGTCGAGTTCCGCGTGTGGCACCGCGACGGTCGGCTGTTGTGGGTGCGGGTGAACGCCAGCCCGGTGCGCGACGGCATCGGACGTCTCGAGGGCTACGCCGGTGTTGCCGTCGACG
>JAYUSX010000378.1:0-3357 GCA_043755475.1 Actinomycetota bacterium | reverse complement strand
GGTTGTACGACACAGCGCGACGCCAGATCGTGCCGTTCGAGCCGAACGACGAGGTGCTGATGTACACGTGCGGCATCACACCGTACGACGCGACCCACCTCGGCCACGCGGCCACGTTCATCACCTATGACGTGCTGCAACGCCGCCTCATCGACATCGGACACATCGTCAAGTGTGTACGCAACGTCACCGACGTCGACGATCCGCTGTTCGCCAAGGCCCGCGAGCTCGGGGTGCACTACCTCGACCTCGCCGCCGGCGAGGAGGCTCGTTTCGAACGCGACATGACGGCGCTCAACGCCCTGCCGGTGTATTCCACCCCCCGGGCGTCGTCGGCCATACCCGACATCCGTGGCTTCATCGGCATGGTGCTCGACCGAGGTTTCGCCTATGTGGCTGGTGGCAGCGTGTACTTCGACGTGTCGAAGTTCCCCTCGTTCGGCACGGTCAGCCATTACTCGCGCGAGCAGATGATCGATTTCGCACGCCAGCGCGGTGGCAACCTCGACGACCCGAACAAGCGTGATCCTCTCGATTTCGTCCTGTGGCACCCGTCGGCCGACGACGAGCCCAGCTGGGACACCTTGTGGGGGCCGGGCCGACCCGGTTGGCACATCGAATGCAGTGCGCTCGCCTTGCGCGAGCTCGGGTCCACGATCGATCTTCACGGCGGCGGCAGCGACCTGATCTTCCCCCACCACGAGTGCGAGCGTGCGCAGAGCGAGGCCGCCACCGGCGAATCGTTCGTCAAGCACTGGATGCACGTGGCGATGGTGTACATGGACGGCCACAAGATGTCCAAGAGCCTGGGCAACCTCGTGTTCGTCGACAAGCTGCGAACGGAGTGGGACCCGCGATCGATCCGCCTGGGGATCATCGAACACCACTACCGCTACGAGTGGGAATGGGACGACACTCTCATGCCGCGCAACCGCAGCCGGCTCGAGGCATGGTCGTCGGCGACGGCCGGGGCTCTCGCCGGGGGCCACGATGACGGGCCGTTGCTCGACGACGTGCGCGCCGCGCTCGACGACGATCTGAACACCCCGGGCGCGATCGCCGCGATCGACGCTGCAGCCGCCGCTGGCATCGGCGTCGGCGCGGCAGCGGCGCTCCTCGGCGTCGATCTCTGAGCACGGCTGCTCCCACGCGCGCTGCGGTCACATCTGCGACACGCAACGTTCACGCCCTGGCGACCCCCTGTCTCCCGGCGCGTCCCTCACGTGGGGTATCCTCTCCGTGCGGCGCTGCTCGCGACGGTCCCTTATCCCGGAGGAACCCACCGGTGGCAGTCGCGGGAAGGAGGGCTGAGCGTTGAACGCCGAAGGTGCAGGCAAGCTGCAGACCCGATTCCGTCGCGTCGTCAGACCGGTGTCCAACCGGTTGTGGCACTTCGATCTCGAGGGTTTCGACCGGTTGCCCGAGAGCGGCCCGGCCATCCTCTGCCCGAACCACATCAGCTTCCTCGACAGCGCATTTCTCATGTTGCACGTTCCACGCAACATCAGTTTCGTCGGCAAGGCCGAGTACATGGACTCCTGGAAGACCAAGTTCATCTTCCCGGCCATGGGGATGATCCCGATCGACCGGGGTGGCGGCGACAAGAGCCAGGCGGCGCTCGACACCGCTGAGCGGGTGCTGCGCCGCGGCGAGCTGTTCGGCATCTTTCCCGAAGGCACCCGCAGTCGCGACGGGTTCCTCTACAAGGGTCGAACGGGAGCGGCCCGGCTGGCCCTGAAGGTCGGTTGCCCGATCTTTCCCGTCGGCGTGATCGGCACGCGCGAAATCCAGCCTCCCGACGCGAAATTTCCCAAGATCCGCAAGGACTGCACGATCAAGATCGGCCGGCCGATCAAGGTCGAGCGCTATCGCGACCGGGCCGACGATCACCGAGTGTTGCGCCAGATCACCGACGAGTTGATGTTCGAGATCCGCGAGCTCACCGGTCAGGACTACCGGAACGTGTACGCCGGCAAGTCGGCCGACGCCGAGTCGTTGCCCGTTGCAGCCAGAGTCGCCCACGTCGGCGACGAGCAACAGGTGATCCACGAGATGGCTGGGGCGGCCGCCAGCTGATCGTCTTGGCATCGGGTCCGCATGCGACGTTCCCGTACACGGACGGCGAAACCCTCCCGCTGTCGTGAGGGCGACACTCGTAGACTTTCCGGTGCTATGGCACAGATCACGATTTCTCTCCCAGACGGTTCGCAGCGCTCGTACGACGAGGGTGCCACCACTGCGGACGTTGCGTCGTCGATCGGCTCGCGCCTTGCGAAGGCGGCGATCGCAGCCGTCGTGAACGGAGCGGAGTGGGATCTCGGTCGCCGACTCCCGGACGGTGCCCAGGTCTCGATCGTCACGGCCGATTCCGACGAGGGTCGCCACGTGCTGCGTCACTCGACGGCACATGTGCTGGCGCAGGCGGTGACCCAGCTGTTCCCCGGCGCCAAGTACTCCATCGGGCCGGCGATCGTCGATGGCTTCTACTACGACTTCGAGCTCGGTGGCGGTCGCACGTTCAGCGAAGACGACCTCGATGTGATCGCCGCGCGGATGCGCGAGATCATGAAGGCCGACCAACCCTTCGTCCGATCAGAGTTGCCGCGCGACGACGCGCTCGCGGTCTTCGCCGACCAGCCCTACAAGCGCGAGATCATCGAACGGGTGTCGGCCGGTGTTGCCGGCCTCGCCGCCAGCGATCTCGCCGCCGGTGATCTCGCCGCCGGTGATCTCGACACCAGCGATCTCGCCGCCAGCGATCTCGCCGCCAGCGATCTCGCCGCCAGCGATCTCGACACCAGCGAGGTCGGCAGCGGCGAGACGATCAGCGTCTACCGGAACTCGCCCCAGTTCGTCGACCTCTGTCTCGGCCCGCACGTACCGTCCACGAGCAGGCTCGGGCACTTCAAGCTGATGAAGGTGGCCGGCGCATACTGGCGCGGTAACGAAAAAGGTCCGATGCTGCAGCGCATCTACGGCACGGCCTGGGAATCGAAGTCGGCGCTCGAGGAACATCTGCACCGGCTGGCCGAGGCCGAAAAGCGCGATCACCGCAAGCTCGCGGTCGAACTCGATCTGCTGAGCTTCCCGCAGGAACTGGGCGGCGGTCTGGCCGTGTGGCACCCGAAGGGCGCCATCGTGCGCAAGCTGATGGAGGACTACAGCCGCGAACGCCACACCAACGGCGGCTACCAGTTCGTGTTCACCCCGCACGTCGCCAACGGCAACCTGTTCCAGACGTCGGGCCATCTCGACTTCTACAAGGACGGCATGTACCCGCCGATGGAGATGGACAACGGCACGTACTACATGAAGCCGATGAACTGCCCGATGCACTGCCTCATCTTCCGCAGTCGT